>JAOTSS010000006.1 GCA_029864805.1 Candidatus Nitrosopumilus sp.
TTCACAACTTTTTTCATTTTTTAAATATACATAAATAGAGACGAATTCAATTCGCAACAAGATGAACAGTCGTACGTCGTTCGCGCTACTAGCCATTTTGACTGCAGTCGGCACCTTAACTATTTCATCAGCAGATGCGGTGGATCTTCCACCAGCATGTGTAGGATGTGCTCAAGATGAGGCCAAAGCATCAGCAAAGAAAAGTTTGATGGATGCAATTCCAATATCTGTTTGGACAGATAAATCAGAGTACAATCACAATGAGATAATTAGGGTAACAGGCCAAGTAGCAAATATAGCATCTGGAAATCCAGTCACAGTAACTGTTGTGAGTCCACTTAACTCCATTGTTACAGTTAATCAAATTACTGTAGCAGCAGATAAGAGTTTTGAGACTACATTAAACACAGCAAGTGCAATGTGGAAATACGATGGTACTTACACCATTAAAGTAAACTATGGCAGTGTTGAAAAAAGCAACAGTGTAAAAGTCGAACTAATAGGTGGAGAAGCAACTTCAACAAGACCTACAACACCAAGTAAATGTGGTTCTAATGAGATAACTGCAGATGGTCAATGTATACCATTTACCATTTCAGGTGGAGTAGTAAAGAGTGCAACTCTCAATACTAATGACAAATCAATTGTCATTGACATCGACGCTAAAAAAGATGGAACATTAACAGTGACCCCATCCAAAAAAGTCCAAGACGGTATCTTCATGGTACTTGTTGATGGAGAACAATGGGATGATGTTGAAATTAACGGAAACAAAGTCACAGTCATGTTCCTAGCAGGCGCTGAGAAAATTGAAATTATAGGTACCTTTGTGATACCAGAATTTGGTACAATTGCAGCCATGATTCTAGCAGTAGCAATTATCTCAACAATTGCAGTATCTGCAAAGTCAAGACTTAGCATTATGCCAAGATACTAAGTTCACACAACTTTTTTCATTTTTTCATTTTTTAGTAGTAAAGAAAATATACAAATGAGCAGTTGAAAGCTTGTGGAGTTTAGAATATTTTATGCATTATTGCCATTACTAATAATTTCTACAGGAACTGTTTTTGCACAAGAATCTCTACTATCTATTGAAACTGATGATAGCAACTATGGTGAAGGAGATACTATTGCAATTTTTGGCAATGTAAATACAATAATTGGAGATACACCAGTCTTACTACAAATTATTCATGAAGGTACAATAATAGATATTGCACAAATTACTGTGAGCCAAGATGGGACCTTTACAAAAATAATTATCGCGGAAGGAGGAGTATGGAAAAAAGGTGGAGAATATACAATTAGAGCATTTTACCATGAACACACTGCAGAAAGTGTATTTTCATTCACTCCAGAATCAAAAGCAGTTGAAACTACAACTAATTTTGAAGTAAAAGCAGGAGATAGGGGAACATTTGATGTAAAATATACTATAAGAGGAGGGGCGGTAATAAATATGACAGTAGATTCTGAAAGTTTTGCATTGGTTGTACAAATAGATGCAATAGATGAAGGAGTAATTACACTAGATCTGCCTAGAGAATTCATAGGAGCAGAGAAACAAGACGGTAAAGATGACACGTTTATTATTCTCATAGACAGTATAGAGATACCATATCAAGAATCAATAATAGATAAAGATTCAAGAGTAGTAACAATTAATTTTGAACAAGGAGATTCAGATATTGAGATTATTGGAACTTATGTAGTTCCAGAATTCAGTACAGTTGCAGTAATGATTCTCATCCTAGGAATTATGGCAACAGTTGCAATGACTAGAAATAAAATTCGAATAAAGATTTAGTTTAATCCAAAAGAATATTTTTCTTTGAATGGTGAGACTAAACGTAGTTCTTTGACAACTTTTTTGAGAATACCTACGGTTTGATCAATTTCTTTCTCATTATTGAAAATTCCAATAGTTAATCGCAATGAGCCAGTTATTTGTTCTAGTGAAAATCCCATTGCTTCTAAAACATGTGAAGCCTTTTGAGTATTAACAGAACATGCTGAGCCGGTAGATGCTGCAATTCCAAATTCATCAAGTTTGATTATTAGATCCTCCCCATTAACACCAAGAAACGTGAAATGAACATTATTTGGCAACCTAAACTCAGAATGCCCATTTAGAGTAACTTCAGGTATGTCGTCCAATACTTTTTCAATCATTTGATCTCGTAGTTTTTTCATATGATCCATATTTTCATCTAAGTGGGTTTTTGCGATTTCACATGCTTTTCCAAACCCCACAATATTTGCAACATTTTCAGTTCCAGAACGCAAACCATTTTCTTGACCTCCTCCCAAGATAACAGGATCAATTGAAATACCATTTTTGATGTATAATGCGCCTACTCCTTTGGGGCCATAGAGTTTATGAGATGAAATAGATAACAAATCTATATTTAATTCCTTAACGTCAATTGGAATCTTACCAACTGCCTGTACAGCATCAGTATGAAATGGGATTTTTTTTTCATTACAGATGTTGGCAATTTCAGATATGGGTTGGATAGTACCTACCTCATTATTTCCAAACATGATTGAGACAAGACATGTTTTCTCAGAAATGTGATTTTTAAGTTCCAGAGGGTTTATCATGCCAAACGAATCGACTGGAAGATAATCAACATCAAATCCACTTTGAGATAATTTTTTGCAAGGTTCCAAAATTGCATCATGTTCAATTAAACATGTGATAATCTGGCATTGAGGATTTTTCATGACAATTCCTCTTAATGCAGTATTGTTAGATTCGGTACCACCAGAGGTGATAAGGATTTCAGAAGGTTCTGCATTGATTAAAGATGCAATTTGTTTTCTGGCCTTTTCAATGGCTTTGCGAGATAATCTACCATAACGATGTATAGATGATGGATTACCATACTGTTCTTTAAGGTAGGGCAGCATCGATTCTAAAACATCTTCATGAATTTTAGTGGATGCAGCATTATCAAGGTAGATCAATCTGCAACCACATTAATTTTTCCTGGTTTATACCCTTCTGGATCAATTTCAATATTACTGAAACCAATCAATTTGAATTTTTCAGAGATTTGAACCAAAATAGATTCATCAAAAACAGATATCATTTCTTTGTCAACTTCAATTTTGGCAGTTCCGTTAAGATCTCGAACCCTAACTTGTTTTAGTTTTGTTAGTTGTTTGATAACTGTTTCACCAAGTTCTATTCGAATTAGTTTTTCTGCGGTGACTCGTTGTCCCCAAGGAATACGAGATGCAAGACAAGAGTTAGATGGCTTGTCAAACACAGATAATCCAATAGATTTTGCAGCATCCCTAATTTTAGATTTTGAGAAGCCTGTTTCTACAAGTGGACTTCTTATCCCATGTTGTTTTAACGCCTCAATTCCAGGCCTATAATCACCCAAATCATCGAGATTTGTGCCATCTACAATAATCCGCACATTATGCTCTCTTGCCAATTTAGTTAGATGATCTCCTAGTTCCATTCTGCAGTGAAAACATCGATTTGAGTCGTTTTTTATAAAATCTTCATTTTTAAGTTCATCATAATCCAAAAAGAGTTGTCGAATTCCTATCTCAGAGCATACATCAGAAGCAGCCTTTAGTTCCTCTTTAGACAAAGTTTTGTAGTCAGCAGTTACTGCGATTGCAGAATTTCCTAATTTTTGAAAAGCAGCATATGCAACAAGTGCACTATCAACACCTCCAGAAAGTGCAATCATCACTTTATTTTTATCCTCAAACCAATTTACAAGTTCATCAAGATTTGTCATAGAGATTCTCCAATTTCTCAATTTCTTTTCTTAGTAATGATTCTGTTTCTTTAATCGATTTATCATTGGTGTTTGATATTTTCTTTAGGTCATCAAATTCTATTTTAAAATCAGTTTTTCCTTTAAACGTATATTTTTTATAATTAACTTTGAAAGATTGGCCGTCTAATGTTAGAAAAATATCATGGGTTGCTCTGGGAACTGTAAATCTATTAGAATCAGAAAGTCTAATTCCCAAAGTTCCAGTCTCCAACACCAATATATCAATAATATCATCCATATTTTCATAATCACATATTACAGACACAAGATTTGTAGGCCTTCCTTTCTTTGTAATGCCGGGATAGATTGAAACATCTCGGGCTCCATTATCCATGATTTTTTCAATTAGATTTCCAAGTATCTCTCCTGAAACATCATCCACATTTGTTTCAAGAATTTTCACTAAATCGATATCAAGATTATTTTGAGATCCATGAACAATTTTCAGAGAATTTGAAAAAGTCTCGAAGGTTTTTTGGCCTGCGCCATAACCAATAGAATCAATTTTCATAGATGGGTAATATTCTACAGCATTATTTGTCAAATTTACTAAAATACACGCACCTGTAGGAGTTGTAAGTTCTTCTTTAGCGTTATTTCCTTTGATTATCAAATTTGAGTTTTTAAAGATCTCAAGAACCGCGCTTGCTGGATTAGACATACTACCATGTGAAAAGGTCACAGTCCCCCCACCAACAGAAATAGGCAAGCATACAATTTTCTCATCAAATAAACCTAAATCTTCTAATGCAATGGTAACCCCTACAATGTCTACAAGTGTATCAATACTTGAAGCCTCATGAAAATGAACAGAATCTTCAGGAATTCCATGAATTTTGGATTCAGAAGAAATTAGAGTATCAATACAAGATTCTGCAAATATCTGGGACTTTTTTAAGAGCCCTATTTCTTTAGTCGAATCAGTAATCGCTTTTCTGATTTCTGAACCTTTTCGTTCATGAGATTCCTCATAAATTTCTAAAATTAGTTGAACGCATTCAATTCCATGTTTCTGAATTTTTTGAAAATCAATTTTTTTAATTGTTGAGTTTGAGAGAAATTTCTCAGATTTCCTAATTCCGTCTATTATCTTTTTTTTATTAGCTCCCAAATCAACTAATGAAGATAGAAGCATATCTCCAGATATTCCAGCAATCTGTGGATCAATTACTACAACCATGATTAAAAATTATCAAAAATACTTATAAATTCGACTAAAAGTTTAGGAATTTCATTAGATTTATTTATTGAAAATCAACGACGATTTTCATGATTACAATAATTGGTTCTGGAAAAGTAGGTGGAGATGCAGCACTATTCTCAGCATTAAAGAGATTGGATGATCAAATTTTGTTACTTGATGTTGCCAAAGGGCTTCCACAAGGTGAAGCAATGGATATCAATCATATGCTGTCAGAACAAGGAATTGACGTAGAAGTCAAGGGATCAAATGATTTTGCAGATATGAAAGGCTCAGATGTAGTTGTAGTAGTTGCAGGTTCAGGAAGAAAACCAGGAATGACAAGAATGGATCTTTTGAAAATTAATGCATCAATTGTAAAGAGCGTTGTAGAAAATATTAAAAAACATGCAGACAATTCAATGATAATTCCAGTTACAAATCCACTTGATCCCATGGCATACATAACTTACAAAGTTTCAGGATTTGATAGAAGCAGAGTATTCGGAATGGGAGGTATGCTTGATTTGTCAAGATTTAGACAATTTATTCACGAAGCAACAGGACATTCTCGTGATTCAATCAGAGCATTAGTAATTGGAGAACATGGTGAAAATATGCTACCACTGCCAAGATTTTCATCAGTATCAGGAATTCCATTATCAACATTTCTTCCAAAAGAAAAATTAGATGAATTAATTCAAAATACAAAACAAGTTGCAGCCAAAGTGATCGAATTGAAAGGAGCTACAGTACATGCACCAGGAAATGCAATTTCTGCAATTGTAGAATCAGTGGTAAGAGACAGAAAGCAAGTAATTCCAGTTGCAACATACCTTGACGGTGAATACGGTCATTCTGATGTAACAATTGGCGTTCCAGCAATAATTGGAAAAAAAGGTGTGGAGAAAGTTATTGAATTAGATCTAAATGATGAAGAAAGACAGGTCTTTGATAAAGGCGTTGAAAGTGTTAAAAATGCCATTTCGGGTATTGAGATCTAAGCATTTTTTTAATCTAACAGAGAAAAGTCATCATTGGAGATTAATGAGATTTTAGAATCGTTAAGTGTGGGAAAAATTTCAATAAACAATGCAAAAAAGCTTCTTCATTATATTCAATTGAAGAAGTAGAAGGATTTGCAAAAATTGATATCAACAGGAGAAAAAGACGAGGCATTCCAGAAGTAATTTTTGCAGAAACTAAAGAAACAGAAGAGATTAAAAAAATTATCAAAAAAACTTTGGAAAAATCAAATTCAGTGATAATTTCAAGAATTAAGAAAAATGACTATCCAAAGATTTTGGCATTTGCTAAAAGATTAAAAATTACAATAAAGACTGGAAAAAAATCATCAACATTATTGCTATTTAAAAAACCAATTGCATTTCAGGGAGGAAAGGTAGGGATACTTACAGCAGGTACTTCAGACATTGGTGTTGCAGAAGAATCTAGATTGATGTGCGAAGCAATGAATTGTAAATGCATTACAGGTTATGATGTAGGTGTTGCAGGAATTCAAAGAATTTTTCCAATTTTAAAAAAAATGATTAAAGAAGATGTTGAGTGCATCATAGTTGCTGCAGGAATGGAGGGGGCTTTGGCCACACTTGTTTCATCCATGGTAGATATTCCAGTCATAGGGATTCCAACATCTGTAGGATATGGATATGGAGAAAAAGGAATATCGGCATTGGCATCAATGCTTCAAAGTTGTTCTTTGGGATTATCAGTGGTCAATATCGATAATGGGATTGCTGCTGGGGGCATTGCTGCAAATATTGCAAACAGATCAATTAGAAAAAAAGATTAACCAATAACAATCCACCTCGGAAATCATATATAAGATGTTTTAACGAAGTCTGGTTGATGGCTGGCAAGCGCATTGTTCTTACTGCTGATCGTAGCTTAATGACAAATTACAGAGGAAATTTTCTTTACGGATTCATTGCATGTGGACCATATGAAGTACTGCCTGAATGGGTATTTGACAAAGTATTCTGTCCTTCAGTTGAAACAGACCCAGTTACAGGTGAAGTCAAAGTAGCACAGGTGGGGTTAAGAAGAATAGAGAGTTCATTGATTCAAGGAGGATATAAAAGAGAAGATGTTTTTATGGCTCATCCTGAAATGCTCAATAAATCAATTGGGTCTGATACCAAAGTTGTGGGAATTAATGTAATGGACCCATTAGGAATGGCTCCAGTTACTACAACAATGTCGCCCGAAAAATTATCCTATGTTGCTATGAAATTTAAAAAAATGTGTGCAAGTATTATCCAACTCAAAAAAAAATACGATTTTAAAGTGGTAGTTGGTGGTAACGGCGCATGGGAATTAGCCAAATCAGATAGAATGAAAATACATGGAATTGACACAGTTGTTGTCGGAGAAGCTGACGAATTGGCAGTAGATTTATTTCAAGATCTAGAAAAAAATGATGCCCCAGAACTAATGCATTGTTTTGTGAGAAATCTCGAAAACATTCCAGTTATTGAAGGACCCACAATCAATTCATTGATTGAAGCAATGAGAGGTTGTGGAAGAGGGTGTGACTTTTGTGATGTAAATAAAAGATCAAAGAAAGATTTGCCTTTGGAGAGATTACAGCATGAAGCAAAAACTAACTTAGATTATGGATTTGATTCTGTGTGGCTACATTCAGATGAAATGTTACTTTATGGATGCGATAATAGAGATTTTGTTCCAAACAGAGATGCTATTGTTGACTTGTGGAAAGGACTCAAAGGATTAGGAGCAAATTTTATTGGTACTACACACATGACATTTTCGGCAGTTGCAGCAGATCCCACATTAATGCAGCAAATTTCACAAATCAACGAACAAGACAAAACAGGAAGATGGCTTGCGACCAATTTAGGAATTGAAACTGTTGCACCTGCAATGGTAAAGAAACATCTAGGTGTTAAAACAAAACCATTTTCACCTGAAGAGTGGGGAAGTGTAGTTAGAGAAGGGGCAAAAATTCTAAATGAAAACCATTGGTTCCCAGCTGCAACAATCATTATTGGTTGGCCTGATGAAACTCCAGATGACATTCAATATACGATTGACATGATGAGTGACTTTAGAGAGATGGACTTTAGAGGATTAGTAGCACCATTGTTGTATCAAGACTTTAGTGAAAAAAATTCAATGCACTTTGGTAATTTGAATGAGGCACAGTTTACATTATTTTGGAAATGTTGGGAAAATAATCTACGGGTGATTAATGATATCATTCCGATTATTCTCAGAAATAAGACATATGGACCTCCAATGAAGGTATTCATGTACGGAATTCTCAAAGCAGGTACCTGGGCAATCATGAGATATCTCAGAGGATTATGCAAAGATCTATTCAATGGCAGGACACCTGACGAGATTATCGATAAATATTCTAGAAGTAGGTCAGTGTCTGCACCTAAAATTCAAACTAAAAAATTATAGAGTTTTAATAGCAGAATCTGCCAAAGTGTTTCGTTTTGGCGTCAAACAAATAAAGTAAACTTTGTCCGCTCTTTCAATTCCATCTACCTTTTTGTAAGATTTTGATGAAACATCAAATTCATAGATTCCCGGTTCAAGGGATCCACTGGCATATATCATCAGATATGTTTCACCAGTGGCAGGACTAAGTGGGATAAACGCCATAACATATCCTTTGTATGAATTAATTGGCATTGTATTTTTCATTGGAGGTGCTGCAGATGCCATGTACATGAACATATCTTCTATATTTTCAAATTCTTCATACTCAGTATGCATTATAATTTGCAATGTGTTTCAATATAATAAGTTACTAGAGGATTTTTTAAAATTACTTTTGAGATTTAAAGTGCTTGTGAACTTTAAATCCAATTAACGCTGGTGCTGCAATATACATTCCCAAGTTGAGAGCAATTACAGAAATTCCAAGTCCTAAAACTTCAATTTCAGAGCCATTATCAGCCAATGACATTATAGACAAAGTAGAAATCATCGGAGTGATAAAAGCCCTTACTGCTTCTTGGAACATTGGATTTTCTCTTTCCATATCAGCAATAGTTGGTGCAAATGAATAGTATATTGTGTTAAATCCTGACATAAATGCAGTACCTGAAACAGTACTTAAAACAGTATTATCTCTAACTTCCCTTAAGAATTGAACCTGTGGTGCCAACTCGGTTCCATATGCTGCAGTAGCAATAAGACATCCACCTTTCTCTTCAACACATAAGCCATCTTTCATAGAATAACCTGCAGGACACTGTGGTTCTTTTATTACTTTACAGATCCCATCTACTAATTCAGTGCCCTCACCACATATTGGATCTTGGGTTACAGGAGGTTCCGGTTCTTTATCAATACAAACTCCGTTTACTAATTGTTGATTGGAAGTACAGGTTACAGGAGGTTCCGGTTCTTTATCAATACAAACTCCGTTTACTAATTGTTGATTGGAAGTACAGGTTACAGTATCAACTACTAATTCACCACCGACATAATCAAGAATAAGTTTACTAGTGTTTCCACCATATTTTGTTTCAACAACATAATCTCCACTTAATTTCCATAGTATACCACCTGCAATGAATGAAAACTCAAAAGTACCATTAGAGTTTGGAATCAATTGTCCTACAGTTACAAGGTTATTTTCAGGAGACTTTACTACATAAGTAACTGCACCTGCAGATGGCAACAACGGATCGTAATCTTTTAAGGAACCAGATATTACAACGTTTGCACCATTTGCAACAATGTCAATATTTGAAGAAGTGTTTACTGGTAAAAGATCATGACTATCAGCAAAGACAGGGCTATTAACGCCATAAGATAAAATAGATATAGACAATAATGCAAACATTAAGAACGCAGTTAATCTCATTTTCATTCTGATTCATGAGTTGAGAGTATTTATATTTTCAACGAAACAAAAATTGACTATATCATACTCTAAGGATACCTTTTTTGATAAGAAATTGAAGTGATTTTATAAAATCTTCATCAGAGATCATCCCATCAGTCCACCATAATGCATTGCTTTTGAACCAATCAGGAATTGTCGGATTGAAAGTAGAACCATTTTCAATAGAAGGGATTTCAATTATGCGTTCGTCAATTAGATATTCAATTCCGTCAATGAATTCAGAATTTGAGATGGAAGTGGAGGCCCATAATTTTGCATTGTTTTTTATCCAACTAGGAATTTTAGTGGAAATAACTTCAAAAGAGGTTGTTCCCAAATTAGAATTATTATGAGATAAATGAATTTCATAAAGTCCAGGTAAAGAATTTTCATTAATTGAAATTATAGCTCTATATCCTCCACTAGTAGAAAGAACTGCACCAAAATTTTGAGAATTCCCATCAGGAGAAATAATAGTTACTTCCAATGGAATACCACGTCTGTGATTATTCACACTTCCTGAGAGAGTGATTTCTTCAATTTTTCCTGAAAGGGGCTTCGTTATTTCATATGAACTGAGTTGTGGCGAACTAGAAACAGAGGCATAAGACTGATTTCTCAATAAACTAAATGTATTTGCATTACCAGAAGTATCTCGTGAATCATAATATTTGACATCAAGACTTCCTCCCGCTGAAGAAATTAATGCAGTACCAGACTTGTTGCAAATTTTTGAGGGCATATTCAAAATGCCTTCAAAAATACCAGTACTGGGTCCGGTTTCAACCAGAGTAAATCCAGTAGCACCAAGACCGCCATGCTCAACTCCATTCACAGTACAACGCTTGTAACGAATGTCTTTAATCAAAACTTCGAGTAAAGCAATTCCATTCTTACCAATGGTATCAACATTATCAGAATTTGGATCATCTATTACAAAGTAAATATCGACTCGATCGTTTTTCAAGTTAAGATCAGGATCTTTGAGAGTAATTGTCACTGGTTGTCCAAACCGAAATGTTTGTGAAGAAAGGATAACACTTCCAGAGTGAGTTTTAAAATCAGATTGTGTGGAAGTGATAGTTACAACACCAGTTACATCAAGATCAGAATAAGATATTACAATACCTGATTCATCAGTTAATCTATTTGTAACAATAATTTTTATCTCATCACCAATAGTTTGTACGGTTTGAATAAAATCAGGGTCCAGTATATTTAATTGATTTGTGACAGCATATTCCAAAGTCCCTTCAAAAGTTGAAGAGTTGTCATTTGTTTCTTCTAATTCAAGACGATAAATTGAATTGTTAATACTTTGATCATTTTTTAATCCAAAAGAAAATACATCAAAAATTATTGGTTGTTTTTTGGTTTCGTTAGAAATATCAATGACGCCAACGTCGTTTGCAGAAGAATCAAAATCAATTACAAGAAAGACATTCCCATTTTTATCCAAAATATCAGTTACGTCTGAATTATCAATTTGGATAAATCCTTGCGATGACGAAATGTCACCTGCGTCTACAATTGTGATTGGTGATGAACCAAGAGAACCAAAAGTCAAAATAAATGAAGTATCACTAAAGTCAGAAATCCCTAAGTCTTTTTCAAACGATCTTAAATCATAATTTATCCAGTTTGTACCACTTGTATTAGATTTAGAATCATCAAGTAAAATTGAAGCAAGGGATGATGCAGTAATTCCCAAGTTTATTGAAAACATATCATATGAGACAATTCCTAGTGTAGTAGTATCAATAATCAGTCTATCAGAATTAGAGTCAGGCACAGAAGAGAATGCACTAGCACCTCCTGTCAGAATAGGAGAAGTAGAATGAAATTTAACATCTTTAGCACGTTCCATAGTAATTGGGTTTCCAATAGTTACTGTAGGGATTATTGCTGCTTCTCTAAACACATCTAAATCATCATTAGCACCAGTGTTCAGATTTTGATCCGGATCTATCAAAATAACGGGATATTTGGTTCCAGGACGTAGATCATTGCCATTTCCAATAGTCAGAGTAGGTTCATCATCAAGGAAAACAGAAGCAGTTGACAATCCTGTCAAAACTGATAGGGAATCTCGATTGTAATTGATTTGTCCAGTTTGACCGCGCGGGGCATTATCAAGTATACTAATAACAGATTGATCATTAGAATCAAAACCTTCAAAGATTCCAGAATTAGGTCCTTTTTCAACTAGTGTAATGATTTGAGAATATGAGCTTGAAACTCCGTCATCAATTGAAGAATCAGGTTGATCACTGTTAGTTTTTAGTTTCAGAACGTTTCCAAGTTCCAAAGAAAGTTTACCATTATTTTCAAACCCTAGATTTGAAAGATGAGGAAGTAAATCTACCAATCCGGCATTTCCATTCGCAGCATCATTTCCAGAATTATCAAATGCTTGGTAAAAAGTAGATACTGGAGATTCAACATTAAAGGTCCAAGAATCTTCGTCAGTAGGATCCTGATTTAATTGAAAATCATTTACAGTTAGAAAGACTTCAGCACTGTTTGGATAAAAATCTCTATCAATGCTAAAAGAGATATTGGGAATTTCATCATATTCTAAATTGACTCGTTGTGGCGTACCAGATGGGTTGTATTGAATAGTTACATCATCAAATGAAAATAATTGAATGAATGGCCATGTAGTTGAATCAATACCAATTTGTCCCTTGCCAGTAGTTGCTGGACCGGTGTTAGGGAAGTTGGAGGGGGTTTTTGCTTTTCTAACAACATTGTTGCTATTATTAGACATACCAGTACAACTGTCATATGGATATGCTACACCATCAGCATCATTAAGATCAACACCTATCGTAGCAGTACCATCTGCCGTAGTACAGATGGAACCAAAATCCAATCCTTGGTTTGATATAGTGGTAGGCACTGTAGAATCTGCAACCGTGGCTTTGTCTAAATTTGCAAAATATGCATACCAATTACCATCAGTTGCTTGAACCATTCTGAGTGTTTTGCCATTTATTGTAACATCAGGTTCACCCTTACCTTGATCTGTATCTCGAATATTATTATCACGAATTACTACTTCAATTACCATAGAACCTGAAAAATGGTTATCAAATTGAGAGTTTTCAGCAGATACAAACAAGTTTGGATTACTTGATGCATCAACATTTGTTACAGGAATAAGGAATATTATTAAGAAACCTACTAACAAATAGACATATTTTCTATCCAACAGTGCAAAATCCCGTTTTATCACAAATAACTTTGTCGTACCATTTCTCCTTAGAAAACGGTAATACATGATTCAAATTATTAAAAAGGAGGAAATGTTTGTTCAAAGGACCAACGTATTACAGATTTCACTTTTAGCTATATTTTCAGCATTTTTGGTTGAATTAATTTTTGGTTTAATCTCAAATAGCCTAGCCCTCATAACAGACGGCATTCATGCATTATTGGATAGTGTGGTAACAATGATCTTACTTTTGGCTGCAAGAATGGCAATGAAGCCAGCGGATGCAGAGCACACCTATGGGCATGGCAAAATTGAATCATTAGGTGGAATGATTGGAGGAATTGCAATTTTTTTGATTGCATGTTTCTTTATTTACGAATCCATTCACAGATTACAAAGTCCACCTCCAACTATTTTACCAGGGTTGCTTGCAATCCTTGCAGGATTATACACTATTGGGATCGATGTTTTCAGATTAGCTCTGCTACGAAACTCAATTAAGAAAATTGGAGGAGTCACACTCAAAGCAGATTTTTATCATGCATTCATGGATCTTGGATCCACTTTAGTTGCAATTATCGGAATAGTTCTAGTTTCATATGGATTGTATTTTGGTGATTTTGTTGCAGCATTGATACTTGGAGGATTATTGGCAGTATTGAGCATCAAACTAGTCTACAAAACTGCCCTTGATTTAACAGACATCATTTCACCGGAACTTGTAAAGGATGTTAAGGAAATTACAATATCTACAGAAGGCGTAATTGATGCAGGTCCAGTATTGATGAGAAGATCAGGAGATACGATTTTTGCAGACATTACAATATCATTAAGAGGAGACACTAGTTTTGACAAGGCTCACGAAATTAGCAATAATGTTGAGAGAAACATAAAAGATAAAATTTCAAATTCAGCAATCACTATACACTTTGAGCCAAATTGGCAAGATGTTCCACTAGATGCAAAAATTCTAGAAATTGCAAAAGAAGTGGAAGGTGTTAAAGAAGTTCATAATGTAAGTACACATAAAACCAAAGGCAAAACATATTCCAATTTACATGTAATGATAGATAGAAAGATGAATCTTTTATCTGCTCACAAAATTTCTGAAATTATTGAACAAAAAATTCATAAAAATATTCCAGAAATAGAGCATGCCACAATTCATTTAGAGCCTTTTGTCAAAATACCTGAAAATTTCAACTTGGAGGATAAAATCACTGAAAATAGAATTAAGACAATATTAGAAAAATATTCGGAAATTAGAAAGATTGGAAGAATAGTGTCTTTGAATTTTGAAAATATTCTAAAAATAGATATTGACTGTTCATTTGATAAAGAATTATCAATTGAAAAAGTTCATGATTTGATATCAGAAATAGAGCACGTGATCAGAGCAGAAATAAAAAATTCTGTAATAACAATACATCCAGAACCCATCTAAATCAAGATACTGGTCACATACATGACTAGTATCCCTACTACAAAACCAGATACAGTTGAAAAACTGGAGAGATTTTTTTCACCTTCATTTTGAATCATCTTCATTATTACTACATTTTAAAAAATTAGGTTTAAACTAAAGAAAGTTAGTACTAGTTTGTGCAGAAATCAGGAATCGCGGTGGTAGTTTCAGGAGGCATAATTATCATAGGACTATTTCTATTAGTTTTAGGAAATCAATCTATTCTAGAAGGGATTGTTCAAGATGATGGAAAAGTGAGTTCTGAGCAAACAATTACAATTTCCAAAGATTTTGATTCACAAACGACATCCACTGGGGTTTTTGCAGTTCAGATTATAGAGTTCCAAGAAAAGATATTTTCTGTAAAAATATTGGATCCGTTTGATATAGAAATAATATCTCAAGAAATTGATGGAGAAAATATTGAAGATGAATTCAAAGTTTTAGATACTGGAACTTACAAATTAATTATTCAAAGTAACAGTAATGAAGAAACTCAAGTATTTGGAGCTATTGGACCACTACCTGATTCAGGAAAGAAGATTCTTGGTGTTATTCCAGTTTATGTGATTGTTGTCGGAATGATAGGTTTAGTTGGAGTCGGAATCCTCGGAATTAAAAATAGAAAAAGATCAGTTTAGATAACTATCCATTTTTTCAAGACCGTTAATCGTAGCATCAAAATTATCACTGTTTTCGACTATACTGTTAAGTTTCTCAGAATTAGCTGAAAGTAGAAGTTTTCCATCATTAGAATTTTTGAAGATGAATCCATATTCAATCAAATAAGAAAGTCTATCAAGAACATCATTTTCAGATATTGAAGATTGTTGTGCTAAAAATGAACATTCTTTTTCACCATCTTCGAGCCCTGCTAAAATTGAAGAGGTAATTGGATCAAACATACAATCGACGATTTTTTCTTTATCAAAAGCATTATCCATTTGTACATAACATGAAAATTAGAAATTATTAACTTTTTGATTATGTTAATCCAATAAGATAATTAAGAAAAAGGGATTTTGTAGAATCATGCAAAAGCTTTGTAGTCAAGATCCATCCGGGAAAGGCGAACACTGTTTTTGTATAGACATAGATGTTCAACGAGGTGTTAAAAAATGCTGTAAATGTAACCTATGGAACATTCAGGGAAATGATTGGACAGAGGATGAAGACTTTAGATAAATTAAATCAAAAATATACCAAAATAGTGCTGGGAAATTATTTCACAGGTAAAAAATATCAAAAAAACATTCAATTTGGTGCCCAGTATGGTTTTTATCGGGGTTTCTTTGAATTTTTGAATACTTGAGCACTCAAGAATACAGACACATTGTAAGGATTGTAGGTAATGATATACCAGGAGAGCGAAAGATGCTTGTAGGACTGACCCAGATCAAAGGGATAGGATATAATTTTGCCACAGCAGTTCTAGATATATTAAAAATTAACACAAATTCTAATATAGGGAATCTTACTGATGAGAATGTTCAGGCAATTGAAAAATTAATCACAGATCCTGCTGGAGGGAATTTCCCAACGTGGTTTCTTAATAGAAGAAAAGATATTGAAACTGGTGCAGATTTACACTTACTGACATCAGACATTCCATTTACATTAAGAAATGATATTGAAAGAGAAAGAATAACTGCAAGTTGGAGAGGTTATCGTCATCTTAGTGGCCTAAAAGTTAGAGGGCAAAGAACTCGAACATCTGGTAGAAAAGGAGGGGCAGTAGGAGTTGCAAAAGGAGGAATGGCAGCCCCAGTGAAGAAGGGAAGTGCAGGAGCTCCGGCAGCGGATTCAACAGTAGCAGCTCCGGCAGCGGATTCAACAGTAGCAGCTCCGGCAGCGGAGAAATCAGAGTAGGTGATTTGAATGGGAGATCCAAAATATCCACGAAGAGCTTGGAGAAAACCAAAGAGACCACTCAATTATGAATTAAAAATGGAAGAGCTCAAAACTTTGGGTACATTTGGATTAAGAACAAAAAAAGAATTGTGGAAGACACACACAGAATTATCACGAGTAAGACATCAAGCGAGATCATTGCTTGCATTAAGACAAGAAATTAGAGAAGAGAAAGAACCGATTTTAATGAAATCTCTGGCAAGAATTGGATTAGTAAGTAATGATGCAACACTAGACGATGTACTTAATCTAAATGCTAATGATTTACTTTCACGTAGATTGCAAACTATTGTAACAAAAAAGTTAGGATTTAAGACACCATATCAAGCAAGACAAGCAGTTATTCACGGTCATATTATGATTGGAGAAAGAAAAGTAGACATCCCATCATATACGGTAACAGTTGCAGAAGAAGATAGTATTCATTTTACGCCAGAATCTAAAATCCCAGAAATGTTAGAGAAAACAAAATCTAAAGAAGCTGCTGGAGAAACAACAGAAGCTGCTGGAGAAACAACAGAAGCTGCTGGAGAGTTAATTAAAGATAAGAGTTCTTCAACAGAATAATCAAAATATAACCTTTCCATTAAACAATCATCAATTATCAGATCAAATAACAATATTCAATTCTCCTACTATGAAAAACTTCAGAGATAATTCTTGTTAAAGAGTAAAAAGAAATAGTATGAGATAGGATAATTTGATGTTGCAACAGAATCAAAGAACAAAATTGAACTAAAGAAAATTCAGTTATAATGAAGTAAACAATCGATGATACTCTTTTTCTGCCAAGTCTAAATATTTTGTGGAATCATTTCCAGTTTTTATCATGGAGGAAATTATGCTTCCACCAGCGCCTACTCCTTCTTTTGCAAATCCCTCAGAAAATGCCTTTAGACCAGAATATCTGGAATTTTCTAAACTGGGATTTACAGAAATTGCAGGTATATCAGCAATTTTTTCAACTAGATTCGTAAAATTTGCACTTTGATCATTTGTAATGTACGAAGTGGTTCCAATTACAGTATTTTGTTCATTAAACCCAACTTTGGATGCAAATGCCAATACTGCCATCATCTGAGTGCCACCTGCAAGCATAACCTTAGAAACATCAGCTGCAGAACTTAACATTCCAGCAACAAAAGGAATCATGGGATCACCTACTTTAGCTACAATACTGTAAGGATGATCAGAATCAATTCGTTCAAGTGCAGAATCAACAATTTGATTTTTCAACTCCACGGGATTATTTGGGATGCTAGAACTGACTTTAGCATCAAATCCTAATCCTTTCAATACAGCTAATGCAGTTGTAGTTCCTCCAGGAATACTCTCACCAATCACTAGGCAATCAGTGAGTGATGCTAAACTCCTTCCAACTATTCTGCCATAATCTACAGCATGAGATACTTGAGAGTCAGTCATTGCATCATGAATGGAAATATTTTTTCCAAATGGTAGGCCAGTTTCAATAAATGGTAATTGTGGCAAAACTTTACTGCCAGCATTAATAGTCAAATGTGGAATACTAGAAGATTCTAATGCAGTTTTGGTAAGTAAGCCAGGAGTAGGTTTTCCATCGGGAGTCATTGGTATTTTATCGATAGTTTTACAATATCCATAGTGAAGATATTCTGCATCAGCTGGTGGTGTAAATTGAATGGAATTCATATCTGCACCGGCAAAAGTGATTCCAGGAATTTCACATGTTTCAGTATATGATATAACAAACGAAAAAAGAAATCTCCCCGATTTCATAGTTTCAACAAAATTCTTTGCGTTATCTATATTTCCATGTAGTTCAAAATTTTCCAAGAAATCACTATCCCATCATTTCAATAAATTGTTGCTCTGTTCGTTTTTGCATAACATGGTTTGTGATCTTTTCTTGTCCAATAGTAGACACTTCAGAATGGCCATAATTATGACCAGAATACAATACCAAATTATCATCTAATGAATATAGAACATCAAACAGACTGTGATATAGATCCTTTGCGCTACCTCCAGGCAAATCAATTCGTCCGCAATTTCCAACAAATAATGTATCGCCTGAAAAAATTTTGCCATCGCCTATAAGACATATGCTATCTTTAGAGTGACCTGGAGTATGAAGTATTTTTAATTTTGAATTGCCGAATTCTATAAAATCACCATCCTTTACAGTAATGTCATGCTTCAATTCAGAATATTCATGTTGAACGATGGGAGATTTAGTTGATTCAGACATTGTTTCATTTCCCAGAGTATGATCAAAATGATGATGGGTGTTTACAATGTATTTGATTTTTAAATTATCTCTTTTTATGATCATTTCTAATTCCACTAGATCCCAAGATGGATCAATTATTATTGCCTCACTTGTTGCTTCATCTTCTACAATGTAAGTGAAGTTTTGCATATTTCCAACTTGAATTTGATGGACTTTCATAAAATACCCTCTTCAGCTTCTGGAGGAATTCCAATTTTTTCTACAAACAATTCACCTGTCAAATCTTTTCTCTTAGGAATTCCTTGTTTCATTTTATGAAAGGTAACGGTCATGTTACATTTTGTGTAAATATTTGCAGTTTCACCTGTTTGAGGATCTAATCCAGACGGAACATCAACTGCAAATTTATAGCAGTCTATTTTATTAATGAAATTAATTGCAGATGCATATGGTTCTCTAATCTCTCCAGAGATACCAGTCCCCAAAATACCATCCACTATAACATCTGGTGTAAAATCAAAATTAAAAGAATCACCAGTCATTAATTTTACAGAAGACATTTTTTGCAATATAGACCAATTCCAATTGCTCTCTTCAGTTTTGATTTTCTCAGGAGTGCCAAGAAGCATGACCGTAACATTTGCGTCATAACCAGCCAAGTGTCTTGCCATAACTAAACCATCACCACCGTTATTTCCCAACCCTACAAAAATCAAAATATTTTTAGATTTGGCATTACCAAGTTTGGCAATTAATCTTCTAACGGATGCAGCTCCCGCATTTTCCATCATGAATTTTTTTAAAAAGCCCATATCATGACCTTTATTTTCAATTTGATACATTTGATCCACCGTGATTTCCATACGATAACTCAAACCATATCCAAAATAAGAGCTTTGAAAGTACAAAAAAGGCTAAAAAAGCCAAAAATCAATAAATTCATCTTAAAACCTTGTAATGCAATTCAACAAGTTTCTCATAATCAGTTGTGTTTATCAATTCAAGTTTTGTCTTTTTTACAATATTCTTGAACAGAGATATTCCATTACCAAGTAAAATTGGAATAACTGATAGTATTATCTCATCTACCAAATTGAAATTCATAAAAGTAGAAATTATTTCTGCCCCTCCAACTAGCCAAATGTTTGTTCCTGAATTAGATAGGATGTCATCTACCAAAACATCAACATCGTGCACAAATTGAGAGTTTTTGTCTTGACTGTAATCATTGTTTCTAGTAAAGATGTAGGATTTCTTGTCTTTGTAAGGATAATCTCCAAATGTTAGTACTTGGTCATATGTTGTTTTACCCATAATTACCGTGTCTACAGATTTGATAAAATCATCATATCCAGATGCAGTGTTTTTTGGGAGCCAATCAATATCACCATTCTCCCGAACAATGCATCCATCCAAGCTTGATGCAATGAAGAGTATGATCTTTCTCATGATAATTCTTGGAATTTAGTGGATTTATAATCACAGGTTCTAAGCCCACTAGAAATACTTGTTATAAACAATAGAATGTTTTATGAATACCAACAACATTTGTTGTGTATGGGATTTCTAAAGAAGGTAAAAAACACTGCAGAAAAGAGTGTTGAAAAAGGAACATACCTTGGCAAAAAAGGGATTGAAAAAGGTGCTGAAGTAGGAACTAAAGGTTATGATGGAACAAAAGATGCTGCAAAGAAAGGTGGTTATGAAAAAGCCAAAAAAGAATAATTTTTCTTTTTAAGATATTTTTCACATATTTTGTTTTTTAAAATCATATTTTGGGAATAGGTTTTGAGTACTTTCTGAGAAATTTGAAAGTATGAATTATGACTAAAATGAATTGAAATCAATCAATTCTTTGAGATTCAAAAATCTTCCAGCAGTGATCATAAGTGAACAAATCAACGCCATCAAGTCTGTCAATCCATTTTGGAACGACTTCATCAGTACATTGTTGTGTAATGGAATCTGCATAGATTTGGAAGACTAGCCAAGGATTTGTAGAATTCCACCTCTTGTTTTATTGCCATAAAGAGACTTCTTGATTTGATTTACCAACACTTACTTGAATATTTTGGAAGAATTCTTTTTGAATTTGAATATCTTCAGGAGATCTTAAACGTGTAAGATGACTTTGAGACATACATTGGAGGTCATATTCTAGAACTTTATCATGTGCTACAAGAAATTTTGTTAGATCTTGTAGCATTACTAAGAATTTAGCAAACGGCTTTATCCTAGTTTTTAGAGATTTTTGATATGACTTTAAAGGATGTCAAAGCATCATTAAATAAAATTTCAAAATCTTTAGGAGATGTTCAAGATTCAAGAGAATTCTTATTAAAAAACACAAGAGAAATCATAGTTCTCTGTAGCAAATCAATTATCGCTGTTCATAAAGGAGAACTTGCAACAGGGAAAGATAATTTAAAACAGGCAGATATTCTCTTAAAAAAATACAAGAAAAAAGCAACCGGTGGTCTTGAAAGATACTTAATTACTCCAGAACAAGAATTTGTAGAAGCAGCATGTCTTATTGCAATTGTTGAAAAAAAAGAAGTGCCTTCTGACAAAAAATTATCAGTGATGCCAGAATCATATGTATTAGGATTACTTGACTGTGTGGGAGAACTAAAAAGAATGGTATTTGACAAAATTCGAATTGGAGAAATAGACGAAGCTACAAGAATATTTGATGTGATGGAGAATTTGTACCTGAATTTGTATACTTTTTCATTATATGACAAAGTAGTCAAAGAGGTTAGAAGAAAAATAGATGTCAATAGAATTTTAGTAGATGATGTTAGATCAGCAATTACAGAAGAGAAAAGACGAAGTGAATTAATCAAAACTTTACAAAAACTAGAAAAATAATTTTCAAAAATCTAGTGCGGGCGATGGGATTTGAACCCACGAACTCCTGAGAGACTAGCCCCTCAAGCTAGCGCCTTTGGCCAGGCTGGGCGACGCCCGCAAAGGAACTTCCTTGCATGGTTTTTATAATCCTTGATTACTTTTTCGTTCGTATGTTAATACCTGTTAGATGTTTTACCTGCGGCAATTTGGTTGCAGATAAGTTTGAGGAATATCAAAATAAAATTAAAGCTGGAGAAGATCCAGTAAAAACACTGGATTCTTTAGGAATTGAAAGATATTGTTGCAGAAGAATGCTTTTGACGACTATTGAAACGATTCAACAAGTAATTCCATTCTATGAAGCAATTCAGAGAAGAAAACAAGAAGTTCAATCGGAATTAGAATAAATTGGCCAAAATTTCCTCAATCGAAGGACGTATTCTATACAACAGTAGAGGAACGAAGACCATAGAGGTAGATGTAGAATCCGATGGAAAATTTCTAGGCAGAGTTTGTGCACCTTCAGGAGCCAGTGTAGGAAAATATGAAGCAGTCAGTTTTCCCAATGGAAAACCAGAGGAGAGCCTGAAAATTCTAAAAGAGAATACTCAAAAATTCATAGGATTAGAATCATCAGATCTTAAAGAAATTCACGACACTCTGAAGAGTTTGGATAATTCTTCAAATTATTCAAACATAGGTGGAGCATTAGCTTTTGCAGTTACAATCGCATCAATGGAATCGTCATCAAAAGCTTTAGGTCAGGAATTGTTTCAGACATTGTCATCAGAATCATCATTCAAATTCCCATTTCCAATAGGAAATATTCTAGGTGGTGGAGCACATGCAGGTCCTGGAACTCCAGATATTCAAGAGATTCTGATTTGCGCCATAGGTTCGAAAACAATTGAAGAGGCAATTGAAACAAATTTATCGGTTCATAAAGAACTGCGTAGTGTTTTAGAAAAAGAAGATCCTCATTTTACAAATGGAAGAGGAGATGAAGGGGGATGGGCGCCAAAATTAGAAAATATAAAAGCATTAGAAGTTTCTGCAAAAGCTTGTGAGAATTTAGGATTCACGTTAGGAAAAGAAGTATCACTAGGAGTAGATTTTGCGTCATCAACTCAGTGGAATGAAGAAAAAGGAAAATATGTTTACGACAGAGCAGGATTTGAAAATACCACAGGAGAGCAAATAGATTTTGCATCAGATATTATTGAAAAATTCAAATTGATTTATGCGGAAGATGCAGTTCATGAAGAGGCATTTGAGGACATGGCAGAATTGACATCAAAATTCCCAAACACATTGGTTACAGGAGATGATTTAACAGTTACAAACAAGGATATTTTGACAAAAGCAATCGGCTTAAAATCATGTAATGCTGCAATACTCAAAGTAAACCAAGCTGGTAGTCTTTATGATGCACTTGAATTTGCCAGTGTTGCAAATCAAAATAATATTAAATTAATCACATCACATAGATCGGGTGAATCTACAGATTCGCAGATTTCCCACATTGGTCTAGCTACAAAGTCAAAAATGCTCAAAGTAGGAGTTGTAGGAGGAGAAAGAGTGGCAAAATTAAATGAATTATTACGCCTCTCAGAGCATGATTTAATACGTGGCATGATAGAGATTTAAAATCGACATGAGTCAACAAACAGAAACAACTGACATTAAAAAGAAGATATTAGCTACTGGAATCAGAGTCGGAACCCAAGTAAAGACAAAATTCATGAAACCATTCATCACCAAAGCCAGTCCTGAAGGACTTTACATGTTAGATTTAGACATCACATTGGAAAAAATTAAAACTGCAGCTAAATTTATCAACAGATTAGGGGCAGGTAATCTCATAGTATGCTCAGGTAGGCAATATGCAGAAACACCAATTGAGAAATTCTGTGAGATGTTAAATTCAAAGAAACTTCTTGGAAGATTTATGCCTGGAACATTGACAAATCCATTATTACCATATTATATTGAACCAAAATTAGTCTTAATTTCAGATCCTCAAGTTGATGAACAAGCCATTATCGAAGCAACCAATGCAGGAATTCCAATCATAGGAATTGCAAATACAGATAACATTACATCAAATTTAGATGTAATTATTCCTGCAAACAACAGAGGAAGGAAAGCTCTTGCTACAGTTTACTGGTTACTTGTACGTCAAGTTCTCATTGAAAGAGGAGAGTTAAAGGAAGACGAATCAATGAAATATGAGATTGATGATTTTGAGACAAAGATTACTGAAGAGGAAATCGAATAGTTCAATCAGAATTTAGCATTCACTTGAAATCCAAAGCTTCTGCACCAGGAAAAGTAATTCTTTTTGGGGAACATTTTGTAGTATATGGAGTTAAAGCCATCCTTTGTGCAATTGATAAAAGGATCACAGTTATTGCAGAAAAAACAAAAGAGAGAAAAATTTCTGTTAAATCAAACATCGGAAAACTAGAATTAGAGAAAAACACGCCACTTTCTGAAATTAATTCTCCACTAAAACCATTTTACTATTTAGCAAATAAAATAATAAGAAATCATGAAACAGGAATTAAGATCATAGTGAAATCAGATATTCCATCAGGAGTAGGTTTAGGCTCATCATCTGCTTGTTGTGTTGCAGGAGCTGCGGCAATTTCTAGATTATTTACAGATACAACCAAAGAAGAAATTCTAAAACTTGCTATTGAAGCTGAAAAAACAATTTTTCAGAATACCTCAGGAGCAGACTGTACTGTTTGCACATATGGAGGAATAATGAAATATGATAAAAAAAATGGATTTACTAAGATAGAATCTAAACCGAATTTTCATTTAGTCATTGCAAATTCAAACATTGAACATTCAACAGAAACTGTTGTTGCAGGAGTAAAAAAATTTAAAGAAAAAAACGAAGTAGAATTTTCCACATTATGTAAGAATGAATCCGAATTGATCGAGGATGTTTTGAAAGCATTAGATGAAAACAACATTGAAGAAATAGGGAACAAAGTCATTCAGAATCAACAATATCTTGAAGAAATAGGGATTTCAAACAACAAATTGAGAGACATGATCAAAATAGGGAAAAATGGATCTTTTGGAGCGAAAATCACAGGTGCAGGTGGAGGAGGGTGCATTTTTGCTTTAACAGACAAATTAAATTTAGATAATACAATAAAACAATTCAGAGAAAATAACTATGATTGCTTTTCAGTGAAAATAGATTTCAAAGGACTGGATACTTTTTAATTGACTAAATAATTTCGAACATTATGATTCTAATAAAATTAGGAGGTTCGATCATCACAAATAAAGAAAAACCATTATCTCCTAGGAGAAAAATAATCAGTAATCTTTCAAAGAGTTTGAAGAGAATCAGTGAACCAATAATTATTGTTCATGGTGGTGGTTCTTATGGACATTATTGGTCTGTAAAATATGATATGCACACTAAAGAAAGAAAATACAATCCAAGAGGAGTTGCAATTGTTAAAAATTCAATGATTGAATTAAATAAAATAATTTTGGATTCATTGTTAGAAAATAAATTAAATCCATATTGTTTGCCACCAACAGATTTTATGTCAGGAAATAAGCCAATTATTAAAAAAATCAAAGAGATTGAAAAGATTGCCAAGTCAGGATTAATTCCAGTTACATATGGGGATGCTTTATGGTACGGTCAAAACAAAACATTCATTTTATCAGGAGATAAGATTATGACGCATCTTGCAAAAATATTAAAACCCAGACTCTGTATTTTTGCATTAAATGAAGATGGAGTGTATTCAGATCTAAAATCAAAAAAATTAATTTATGAATTACAAGGTGAACATCCTTCAATTTCAGAAAATAAAATGGATGTGACAGGAGGAATGACAAGAAAAATGGAGGAAGCAACAAAAATTTCAAAAATGGGAATGAATGTTTTTTTTGTAAACGGAAACAAACCTGAAAGAATTGTAAAAGCGATTAAAAATAGGAAATTTGATGGAACATTGATTAGGAGTAAAAAAAATGTCTGAGGAATTTGTGATTTTAGTTGATGAAAGAGATAACCCTATAGGTAAAGAAGAAAAAGTAAAGTGTCATTTACCAGATGGGAAACTTCACAGAGCATTTACCGCATTATTGTTTGATAGAGAGGGAAGACTAGTTCTTACAAGACGTGCAAAGGAAAAAATGCTCTGGCCAAATGATTGGGACGGAACATTTGCAAGCCATCCAAGAGAATCAGAAACGTATGTGTCATCAGGTGAAAGAAGAATGCCTGAAGAATTAGGAATTACTGGAAAACTAGACTATCTACACAAATTTGAGTATCATGTTCCATACAAAAATGTAGGTTCTGAAAATGAAATTTGTGGAACGTTGATTGGGATAATTGACAAATATACAGAACTAAAAAAGATCGAAGGGGAGATTGATGAAATCAAGTGGATTTCAGCAAAAGAGTTACTCTCAGAATTAAACATTAACCCCCAAAATTATTGCCCATGGATGCTTATCGCATTAGAATTACTTGATAAATCCGAACAATCGATGCTTGAAAAGTACGCAAATGTCTTAACTACATGGATGAGTAGTGAAACTCGTGAAGGATTGCAAAAAGCAGTCAACATTCACCTGCCAAAGGACAAATGGAGAATAGTAAATGAAAAAGACTAAACAAATTGAAAAAAATGCTAAAATAGTAAACAGGTATCTTGATGCAAAACTAAAAGGGAATCCAAAAAAACTCTATGATGCAGCAGAACACCTAATTGTGAATGGAGGGAAAAGACTCAGACCATACATGGTAATTAAAAGTTGTCAAATATTAGGAGGAAAAAATTCCAATGCCATGCCAGCTGCAAGTGCCGTAGAAATGGTTCACAACTTTACTTTAGTTCATGACGATATTATGGATAATGATGAAATGCGTCATGGAGTTCCTACAGTACATAAAAAATTTGGAATGCCCATAGCAATTCTTGCAGGAGATGTTTTATTTTCAAAAGCATTTCAAGTAATTACAAATTCAAAACTATCACCTAGTGCTATAACCCATTTAGTTTCCAGACTTGCTAAAGCATGTGTGGACGTATGCGAAGGTCAGTTACTTGATGTAAAGATGGCAGAAGAAGGAAAAATTCCAACACAATCAGATTATATCATAATGGTTAGCAAAAAAACAGCTGCGTTGTTTGATGTATCATGTGCAATGGGGGCAATATGTGCAACAAATAAAGTTAATGATATATCAAATCTATCATCATTTGGAAGAAATTTAGGAATCGCATTCCAGATTACAGATGATCTTATTGGAGTAATGGGAGATCCTAAAATTACAAAGAAACCTGTGGGAAACGATCTTAGAGAGGGTAAAAAATCACTTCCAATTTTAATGGCAATTAAGTCAGCAAAAGGTAATGATAAAAAAATTATTTTAAAAGCATTTGGTAATTCAAAAATTTCAAAAAATGATCTTAACAAAGCGGTAGATATAATTCGTTCTCTAAATATCGAGGAAAATGTAAGAAAGCAGGCTTTAAAATATGCAGACAGGGCTGAAAGATCTTTATCAAAATACTCTGGCCCTGCTAAAACAGAACTCATATCATTATTAGATTTTGTAGTTAAAAGAAGTGTATAGTTACAACAAGGAAACAGATATGGATAAAGAGTTAATAAAAAAAATTACAAAAATAGCACTGCAAAATGCATATGAACACGGAGGAAAAACTCAGGATAAAATAGTTTTAGGAAAAATTCTTGGGTCAAGCCCAGAATATAGAAGCAAAGTAAAAGAAATTATAAAAGACATTTCCGAAATTGTTAATTCAATAAACCAACTGTCATCTGAAGAACAGGAAAAAGAAATTAATAAAAGTTTTCCAGAACTTTTAACTCCTAAAGAAAAAATTGAGGAGAGAGAAGGACTTCCAGAATTAAAAGGGGCAGTTCAAGGCAAAGTCGTTACAAGATTTCCTCCAGAACCTAATGGTTATCCACACATTGGACATGCAAAAGCTGCAATAATAAATTCAGAATATGCAAAGATGTATGATGGGAAATTCATCCTAAGAATGGACGATACTAATCCTGAAGCAGAGCGAATGGAATATCATGCAGCTATCAAGGTTGGATTAGAATGGTTAGGGATAAAATTTGATCTAGTAAAAAATACTTCAGATGATATGAATGTATTCTATGAAAAAGGTTTGGAATTAATAAATTCTGGAAAAGCGTATGTCTGTACTTGCAAAAGAGAAGACATCAGTAAGAATCGAAGAGAAAGAAAATCATGTAAATGCAGCAAGGTAGATATTAATCAAAATAATAAAAATTGGGAAAAAATGAATACTAAATACAAATCAGGTGAGGCCATTGTTAGATTTCGTGGAGACATGAAAGCAGACAATGCTGTAATGAGAGATCCAGTGTTATTCAGAATTATTGATGAGAAACATTATACATTAGGTGAAAAGTTTAGAATCTGGCCTAGCTATGATATGGCAGTAGCGATTGAAGACAGTATTGACGGTGTAACACATGCTTTTCGTTCAAAAGAATTTGAACTTAGAAAAGAATTGATTGATGAGATTTTGGATGCTCTAAAAATGCGTAAACCAGAGCAAGGATTTTTCTCAAGATTGGAATTCAAAGGAATGCCAATTTCAAAAAGAATTATCAAGCCATTGATTGAGGAAGGAAAGGTTTCTTGGTACGATGATCCAAGGTTACCAACTCTTGAAGCATTAAGAAGAAGAGGAATAAAACCTGAAGCCATTAAAAAATTTATCATGTCATTAGGACTAACGAAAGCAAACACTCTTGCTCCATTTGATGCCCTTGAAGCATTCAATCGAAAATTTGTAGATGCTGAAAGCATCAGACTGTTTATGGTAAGTGATGCAAAAAAACTAGTAGTCAAAAATCTGTCAATGTCATCAATAGAAATTTCAAACCATCCAATTAATGATATGGGCAAAAGAAAAATTGAGATCGATGAAAATTTCTATATTGCTGGTGACGATGCTAAGAATTTCAAAGAAGGAACTCAAGTAAGACTTTTAGGATTAGGAAATGTATTGATTAAAAAAATAGGTGCAGAACTTGAAGGAGAATTAATTGATGGTGGGGATACCAAGGATATTACAAAAATACAGTGGGTTCCTCAAAAAACTGCACATAGAATTAAGATGATTGTTCCAAAGGCATTATTTATTGAAGATGAGTTTAACGAAGATAGTTTGGAAGAATTAGATGTCTATACAGAACCACAGTATCTACAATTAAAAGAAGGAGAAGAAATCCAATTTATTAGATTTGGATATTGTAGAAAAGATTCACAGAATCAATCAATTTTCACACATAAGTGATTAATTATGAAGATAGCACGATTATCATATAAGAATAATGAAACATATGGTTTTGTAAAGGGAGGCAAAGTATCTACAAAAGACGAGATCACTTACCTAACGGGAGTCCCAATTCCACAAAATGTGAAAGATTTTCTTTTTGACGGTTGGTATGATGAAATTAAAAATAAAATAAATGATTTACCATATGCAGAGGATATTTCAAAATATAAGATATTATCCCCAATTCCAAATCCAAATAAAATTATCTGTTTAGCATTCAATTATGTGGATCATGCAAAAGAACAAGGATTGAAAGCACCAGAAGATCCTGCCATCGTGATAAAACCAAGAACAACACTCAACAATACTAATTCAGATATCGTATGCCCAGATTTTGTAAAACAATTAGATTATGAAGTAGAATTAGCTTTGATAATTGGAAAAAACTGCAAAAATATTAGCATAAAAGATGCATCAAGCACCATATTCGGATACATGATTTTCAATGATGTGTCTGCCAGAGATATTCAATTCAAAGATAAGCAATTTACCAGAGGTAAAAGTTTTGATTCATTTGCACCTTGTGGACCATGGATTACAACAGTAGATGAAATCCAAGACGTACAAAATCTAAAGTTAACAACTAAAATTAATGGGGAATTAAGACAGAATTCATCTACAAACAATATGTTTATTAAAATTCCAGAAATTATTTCAAAAATCTCCAAAGTGATGACTTTAGAAAAAGGAGACATTATTTCTACAGGGACTCCAGCCGGAGTTATGCTAAACAAACCAAATGCAGTATTTTTAAAAGATGGTGATAAAATAGAGATGGAAATAGAAGGTCTTGGAATATTAAATAACACAGTTAAATTTTTTAAATCAGATTAGACCAAAGATTTTTTCATCAAATAAAATGAAATTTTATATTCTAATGAATCAAATGCTGGCAAGTGTTCTTTTGTTAAAATTTGTATTCTTTCAAAGTTTTTTTCAACTGCATAATTTTGTAAAAATGAGAGTATATCAAAAATAGAATTTCCTGAGCTTGAAAATAATGTAACAATTAAAGTTTTATCAAAATGTTCTGAACTAGTAAGAATCGCAATTGAATCATCATCAAAACTAGAAGGGGTGATAATTTTTTTGTCGTTATAAAATTGAGAAAGGGTACAATCATCAATTGGAAGCCACCTCCAAGATTTTACATAATGATGGTAAAAATTAGGATCAAGTGATTTTACAAATTGTATTTTATGATCAAGGTTTCTTTTTGGTGATAGGGAATAAAAATTCCAAGTTTGAAATATTTTATAATCTAAAGAATTTGCCATTTCCAAAGATGAAAAATTTTGGATGTCAATTAGCATATACGAAATAGAAGCATTCTTTTTTTTACCTACTAATTCAGCATTCATTACTAGTTTTGAGGCAATTTTTTGTCTCCGGAAATTAGGATCAATACGAATACCTTCAATCCAAACTTGGTCTTTGGAATAAAATGCATGACATATCCCTATAGGAAAACGTTTTTCAAATATGAAAAGATTGCCTTCAGATAACCAAAAATCCCAAACTTGTTCAATATAGTCGCCCCAAGAAAAAGTATTTTTACAAAATTTTAAGATAGGAATTTTATCTTTAGTTTTAGCCTCCCTGATCATTGTTTTCACGATATACAAAATAATATTAAGAATTGTTGTATAAGAATCGCAATGGGGAAAATTATAGCTGGAAAGGCATCAGATATTCCTCTTGGAAAAATGGTTAAAATATCCATGGATGGAAGAGATATTTTGGTCGCGAATATTAATGGAGAATATTTCGCTACGGATGATTCTTGTACTCATTCGGGTTCAAGTTTATCTGAAGGAAAATTAGAAGGATGTATAATTACCTGTGGATGGCATGCAGCACAGTTTGATTGTAAAACAGGAAAACTGGTAAAATTTCCAGCAAAAATAAGAGATTTGACATCATACAAGGTTGTTGTGGAATCAGATAGCGTGTTTGTAGAGATGTAACTATATACCTCTGATTTTTAATAGAATATAATAAAATGGCCGACAATGCTCAAAATAAAGAATCTATGAAAGAAGCAATTGATACGCTAAATCAAATTGTTGCAAGCAATTCAACTCCAAAGACAATAAAAAAGTCAATAACAGATTTAATCAGAGATTTGAATAATGAAGAATACCCATTATCAGTAAGAGCTGCAAATACAATTAGTCTATTAGATGATGTTACACAAGATCCAAACGTCCCATCATATGTAAGAACTCAATTATGGCAAGCAGTTTCAAAATTAGAAAGCATAAGGGAATAAATTCTCGTTTACATCATATTTAATATTGAAAATTGAAGAATATCTCGAGACACTTCCCGAGAACATACTCAGTGGTGAAGATGTTCATCTACCAGAAAAATCTTTGAGAGAGATTTTCAAGTTTGCAAATTTAGGAAAAAATGATATTTTTTATCATTTAGGGTGTGGTAATGAAAAAGGTGTTGAGATTGCAATTAATGAATTTAATGTAAAAAAGGCTGTTGGAATAGATAATAATTCTAAAAAAATTCAAAATGCCAAAGTTCGTCTTAAAGAAAAAAATCTTCAAGAACAATTCATTTGTAGCAACATCGAAGATTCAAATATTTTAGAGGCATCGGTTATTTTATTTTGGTTTACAGATGAAAATATAATTAATAAAATGATGGAAAAATTTGAAGATCTTAAACCAGAAACAAAAATAATTACAATTTGGGGACCTCTTCCAGATTGCCTTCCAGATAAAGTCAGTTTTCCATACATTATCAATAAAGCACCATTCAGAAGAGCTGAAAGCATGCAAGAACAATTGTTATCGATTTTTGGTGTAAAGTGTATAGATTTTGTCACGGCATGGGAATTTGCTGAAAGATATACAAAATCGATCGGAGTACCTGAGATTCGAAATGATCGATTTTTAACAATTATTCAAACTTTGATGATTTGGATAAATGCAAAAAAATTGGGTGTTGCATGTGGTGAAAAAATTCCAGAATCCATTCAGACTTACATCAAATTGATGAAAATGAATTTCGATATTGATTTTGAACATCTATTAAATGAGTGATTCATGTAATCTTTTTATTTTGTTTTTACATGAATTAAGCATGGAAGGTAGAATTAACATCAACGTTTCTGCAGTAGATTACGAGAAAACTAGTAAAGCGTTAACTCACCAATTATCACTTTTAGAAGAAATGGTTCATGGTGAAGAGGATTTTATAATGACAGATTCAGAATTTGCTTTTGGTTGGTATTTTTTTGTGCTTAGTGTGAATAAATCACTTGTTCAAAAATTGGCAGAAATGATGGGTTCGGATTTTGATAGATTAAAAGGACGAGGATTGGAAAAAAAGTTCCTTACATGGTTAACAAAGAATATGGAGAGCAAGTCACCTAGATTCAAAATCGCCATTAAAGAAGAGATGGAATCAAGTAAATTTGGAATATTCTAAAAGTTTGAAAGGCTTTCAAGGCCATATTCCAAATTAGTTCAAAACTATTACAATGTAGATGCAGTTTACGTAGATTCATCCGCCATTTTAAGGATAAAAATAACGCAGATAGGCACGAATTTCAAATGTTGAATCCAAAGATACTATATATTTGGTAAACTCAAATTTTTACTGTTTGGCAAGTTACAAAGGCGCATATTCAAATGAGCAATCGTTAAATTTTGCAATACCAATTATTGTAATTCTATTTTTAGGGATTATCTACATTATGACACAAAGAGCTGATTCAGGTTTTGTGAGTTTTATCTTGATTGGTGCTGCTGCTTTAACAATGTTTTATTGGGTTAAAGTTTTAAAGAAAATGACAAAAGATCAAAAACCATTATACACTCAAGCAAGAGAACAAGAAACAAAAAACTGGGTTTATGATTTAATTAAAGGGGAAAACGAATTTGTTTTTGTTGCAGAAGTTCCAGGACCGGAAGATAAAATTGCAGTAAGATTAGTAGATGGAATTTTATACATTCGTGGAACTACAGGATTTTCAAAAGAGGTTCCAATTGAAGGTGCAAATGATATGCAGATATTTGATTTCAAATATAGGAATGGCGTATTAACACTAAGAATAAAATAATTATAGACTTTTTGCCAGTTCTAATTTTTGTGGCAGATATTTTTCCGTAATATTTGTAAGGCCATATTTTGAGAAAGCTTCCAGCTCTGCTTTTCTTTTTAGTCTTAAAAAGACATCAAGTTCTTTTTTCCAAATTCCATCTTCATATCTGGGATCTTTTTGGAGATCATAGCATCTCTTAATGTCAGATTCAGTCATTGGGATTGTTGGTAGTTTATATTTTTCAATATCAGTAGCCCAAACACCAACCCATTTTGCATCAGGAACAGTTAGTTCTCTCAGATGCGCTGCATTTGCAGAGCCAGATTTTATGACCATTGCAATATGTTCTCCATACACATCTCCATCTGTTAGAACAATTACTGGTAGTTTCATTTCTTCATGAAGTCTTTTTAGTAAAGTTCTAGTTGAACGAGGTGCTTGACCACCAGTGTTAATGATAATTGATTTGAACTTTTTATCAACTTGTTCTTCAACAAATCTAGTAAAAAGACCACCTTTTTCAATAGCAATTACAATTTCGGCACTAGTATCAACTAATTCAGCAGTAGTCAAACTAGGGCCAATAGAATAACCATCAGGATGGTTAGATAAATTCATAGTTTTTCCTTCATATCCAGGAATAGTATATTCGATATTCAAATCACCAAAAATAGAGCTTCTCTCCTCAGGGAATATGTGAAAATCTTCTCGAGGTTTTGAGGTGACAGCTTCCAAGTCTACAATAATGTTATCAGATTCTGACTGGTCTTCAAATTCAATAGCAAAAGCTTGTGAGGAATAATAAACATCTCTTAAAGTAGATGATTTTTTTTCTTGGGTTAATCTATTTGCAAAAAATGCAAGCCACATTAATTGTGTAAAAGATCTCAATTGAGAAGAATTTCTCGAACTTCTAAGTGCAGAATTACTACCAAGAATGTATTGTCTTAGTTTTTTATCATAAACAATATTGCTCACAGATCTACTTGGTATTGAAAATTTTGGAAATTGTCCATTATCTAAATCATCATATATTTTTACACCATGACTTTGAAGCATCTCAAGAATATTTTTTTGTTTTTCATCAGCTTTCTTGCTTCTCTCTTTAATCTTACTTTTTTCTTTATTTGTTTTCAACTTCATTTTCCTCCACTATTGTTTTAGATTCGTCCACATTTTCAATCTCTAGAATTTTCTTGTAATTAGGTTCTTTTTTCCTACCAGCAAGCTCTGTAGCAAATGTTGCAATCAAGGGAATATATTTTGCATAGAGATTTGCTCTCTTTTTTGCCATATCAGCTTGTCCTCTTTTGGACATGTATGCTGCCAGTTTTCTAGACAAGTATTGCAATCCCAATCTCAATTCTCTTTCTATTTCAGGTCTATCAGCAACGTTTTCCTTTCCTGCAGTCTTGTATGGAATTCTAGTAGAACAAATATGAGACACAATTATGAATGGAGGATCACCTTTAATCTTGTATCTACCCCAATCAGTATCATTAACAACTTTGAGTACTACATCACTACCTTCATCATAGAGTAAAGGGATTCTATTAGCATATCTATAAACATGTGGTCCACCAGTTTTAATATCACCACCATATGCAATTCCCATTTCCACAATGAAAGGGAATCCAGAGTATGCTGATGCTGGACGTTGAACTACAGCAGCAAAATCAGGATTAAAGAATTTCTTTATTCCTTTTTCTAATGGTTCCTCCCCTAAAGGTGCAAGACAGCTTGGATCAGGAGCTAGAAAATCTTCAAACTTTTGAAGTGAATCGCTAAGATTTACTAATTCTTGATTTGACATAGTACCCATTCGTTTTTCAGGTTTGAATCCTGCAAATTCTGCAAATTTTAATGCAGTGGTTGGACCTATTCTTTGAAATCGTTTAGTCAAAAATGTGGTCATAGGTTCTCCTTGTACGGTATTAGTTAATTGTTTGAAATATGGACTTTCAGAATCCATGTCGATTGATTTTGATTGTGAATCTCCAAAATCCCAATAAAATAATTTTTTGTTAGGCATATCAATATCTTCAATTTTTATTTTGTTTAGTTTTTCAAAGTCCATTTTTAGAAATGACATCAAAGCAATGACCACTCTAACTTGACGTGAAAGTGTTTTCCATTTTTTCTTTGCTTTTTCCATAATTGCCATAAAACCAAGATTTTTTACTGATAGACCTAAATCTTTTCTCACTTTTTCAATCATTACATCATCAATATTTGGTATTTCAAATTGAGATTCAACAATCATTCTTCGTATTCTCTCCACATCAATTCCATGAGGATGTGGCCTAATTATTGTTGGAGGTGGTGGAATGTTTTTCACAAATCGGGGATGAGCAAATTTTTCTCCTTTAGGATCATCAAAAGTGATTGATGCGTAAGGAGTAATCAAAGAAGTTTCATAAACATAATCTCTAATTTTATTTCCTGCTTTTGAATAATCACCTTCTAAACAAATACTGACAGATAGACCTTTTTTTGACACTTCTTTGGTAGTGTGTTTTATAATTACTGGTTTATTCTTTTGAATATCAAGTAATAATTCAAATTCATCTTGAATTTTTCCGTCTACTGAACTCTTCACGGTAACAGGTTTGTTAGTGGTAATTTGACCATATAAAATTGCCATTGTTGCACCTAGTCCAAACATACCTCTTGCTTGTTTAAGTCCAAATTTGGATCCATACAATACAGTTCCAAAAGCAAGAGGAATATGCTCAGGGTCTATTCCAGGTCCATTATCTTTCACAGTCAAGATATATGGTTTTGGATCGGATTTCTCAGGGTCAACAGCTTTAATTATTAAATGAACATCTGGAAGAATTCCTTTTTGATCACATGCATCCAATGCATTTTCAACAAATTCTCTAACAGCAGTATAAAGAGAACGTGTAGGATTACTAAAACCTGCTAAATCACGATTACTGTAAAAAAATTCACTAGGTGAAATTTGATTGAATTTTTCTTTAATCAAAGACATCTTGATCTTCCCATAATTTCATTTTTTCTTGTTTATCTCTTCGATTTGCAGCTTCTAATTTAGTATATACCGCGCCATGCATACTTCCACTAGAAATAGAAGATATAGCATCTACAGCTAATCGTAATTTACTTGAATCACCAATTATTGAAACAGTTTTCCCATAAACAGAGATATGAGTACCACTAAGATTTTCCATGTTTCGTCTAGCTCTACCACCTTCTCCAATAATCCTCCCTTTTATCCTTTCAACATTTGCATTAGACTTTCCAGCAAATTCTCTTAGATCAATAATGTGTAATGCATTTTCACCTTGGAGTAACGTCATCGCATTTTCAGGTGAAAACCCTCTACCAATAGCTGTAACAATTTCCATTGCTTTGAAGGGTTGAATTTTTTCAACATCGCTTTGAGATTTTATAAAAACTTCTCCAGTCTCTCCATCAATATCTAATGATACATAACATGTAGTTTCGATTTTTGATTTTACATTTCCTGACTTTCCAATTAAAACAGCAATTCGGTCATTTGGGATACGAATTAGTTTTTCAAAACTCATTTTGTAATTTCCTCAAATAATTTATCCGGATCTTCAACAGAAACTCCTCTTTTATGGAAGAATTTTGTAATGTTATTAATATCTCTTTTAAGAAATTCTTTGGAATTTGGATGTCTAAGATCAACTCCAGACCCCAGATCAAAAACTACCAATCCATTTTCTGTCTTAAAAATATTATATTCTGAATAATCACCATGTACCAATTTTGCTTTATTGTAAAGATCTTTGATTATGGAAATTGCCTGAAGATAATCATCTTCATTTACTTCTGAGGACAATAATGATTTGCATGGTGAGCCATTCATACCTATAAACTCCATTGCAAGGATATTTTTTGTAAGATATAATGGCCTTGGAACTGGAATTCCGGATTCATAGCATTGTGATAAATTTCGAAATTCCTTTTTTGCCCATAGATGAACTAGATTTTTTGTACCTTTTTTGATATGAGAGAATCTAGGATCACCTAAGATGTATGGTTCACGTTTTTTAAAATTTGAAGTACTTACCAGATAAATTTTCAATGCAATATCTACATCATTTTCATCAACGCTCCAAAAAAGAACGGATTCCTTTCCAGCACTTATAGCTCCATTAACATATGCAATAATATGATCTGTGATCATTTTGTAAAGAGTCATAACAGTGGGTTTATCCAAAACTTCATTGATGACCTTGCCTTTTTTGAATCCATCCTTCAATCCACCTCTTTTAGATTTAAAAATTAATTTTTTATCAATCTTAGATTCAATCTTTCTGCTTAAATCATCAAAAAGCAAATCATCGGACATTATATCAGAGTTAACATCATCGTACAATGAATGTTCTTGATAATACTAGATAAAAGAGATTTCTCTTATGAAAAACAATACAAGAGTTAAAAATGAAATTAATTAACATATCACATATTAAAAACAATAAGAAATGGAATCCCAGAAATTTTTTTAATTCCATTTTCAGAACCGACTCCGAGTTCAATAGATAAAGAAATAGTTTCCTGTCCAACCATATTAATGATTGACGATTGTTTAAGTAAATCTCTTGCTTCTTCTTTCTCAACTAATCGTTCACCATAGTAGCTTTCACTGATATGTATGTTTAATTCATCTTGAGTAATTTTTTTTCCTAATAATTCAACATCACAGATATTGAGCATCATATTTTTTTGATATTCTGTTACACGTACTGAAAATTGCATTATGCATATTTACCCTTCAAAGTTGACTTTGCACCACATGCTTCACAGATTAAAAATGAGATACGATTTTCTTTAAGGATTTTAGTGTCAGGACTTTTGCAGGTAGGGCATTCAAGATAATCTTTTACATAAATTTGGAACAATCTTGTAAAATCATCAGGTGCTCGTCTTCCTACAAACATTGCTTTATCACCAAGTCTTTCTGCAGGAACAGCAAATTCTTTTGAGAGATATTGAAGAACTTTGTCAGGATCCCTACGAAGGGCCTTTGGGAATTCTGAAAAATTGCGCAGAAAAGTTTTTTGGCCTTCCCACATAACGTCTACTACAGGAAGTTCAAATCTTGTCGAAGAATCTTCATTGTTATCTCCCAGTTTATCCTGAATGCGTTTCAGTAGACTTTCATATTCTGCCTTAGTCACTAAAAAATAATGTATAGAATGCCCTATATGGGTTTTGAAAAAGAGAATCGTGTGGATGTTGTTTGTGTTATTCCATCTTTCCTATACGGAAGACATTAGTTCCACATGTAGGACATGTACCTTTTACAGCTGGGCGTCCATTCTTTAGTTTAGTTTCTACAGGATCTTTAATATCCCTTTTTGCTCTGCATTTTACGCAATACGCTTGAACCATTCTAAAATTTGTCAATCATTCGGGTATTTAGGAAGAGGCTGTGAAATTTATTTAACTATAGGCTAGATACGCGTAAATTTTTTAATGCTTCAAAAAGAGAAAATTCTTAAAAAATTCATCAAATGTAATAAATTTATAAAAAAATTTATGTTAAATGTAATGTAATAACATTTTTTTTCAAATGTTTGTATGTAAATCATAATTATTTGAAATATTACCAATTATAAACACCTTAAACATAAAATTACAAAATGGCATCAAAAAAAGGAATTGCAACAACTGCTATAATTTTAGCTGCAATTACAGGTGCAAGTTTTTTGTTATGGTTAGTTCCGCAAGAAGATGAAACTACGTTTGTAGTATCAGATTATGAGAATTATCTTGATGGGGTGAAAAACATCCACGAAGTATTACAAAAATCGATGGAAATTGAATATCAAGATCTTCGTAACGGCGAAATTTCTCCTCAAGACTATATCGTAATTGCAGAAGTCACATCATCCCAAATTACTTCTCAAATTAGTGAATTTGTCACATCAAAGCCTCCAGAAGCATGGCAAGATAGTTACATTAGTTATATGAATGCAATGAAGAAATTCAATTCATATCTCGGAGAAACTAAAGTATTGGCAAATTTAATTGAAAAAGGAAGTACTGATGCAGAAATTAATGAAGTCATAGAAAGAATAGATTCAATGAAAAAGGAATCTTTGGAGTATGCTAGGAGTTCTGAAGAACAAAGACCGAACTAGGCTCAAAACCCAATTTTACTAATCATAGTTGTTGGAAATCGTTAAAAAGTAATTTCATAATAGAAATAGAATGTCTCATCAATCCGACAAGTTGGAAAAAGATGTCAATGCATCTACAGCAAATAGATTACTTGTAATTTGTATTGATAGAGATAATGATATAGGAGAAAAAGCTGGAATTACTACGCCAGTTATAGGAAGAGACGCATGTATAGAAGCAGCTCAAAGATTGGCATTAGAAGATCCTGAAGATGCAGATTCAAATTCAATTTTTGCAGCTATCAAAACGTATGAAGATTTAATCAGTAAGGGATATCAAGTGGAAGTGATTACTGTGGCAGGAGTAAAAAACAGAGGAGTGCAAGCTGATGAAAAAATTCTTTCGGAGACAAGAAAGGTCTTAGAACATTTTTCAGCAAACGGTGCAGTGATTGTTTCTGATGGAGAAGATGATGAAAGTGTCATTCCAGTAATTCAAAATGTTCTACCAGTGGTATCTGTGCAACGTGTTGTAATGAAAGTAAGTAGAAGTGTAGAATATTCTTATGCAGTTTTTGGAAAATATCTTAAAATGCTTGCTTATGATTCAAAATATTCAAAATTCTTTTTAGGAGTTCCGGGAATTCTTTTGCTAATTGGAGGAGTTGCAACAGTGTTTGGTTACACAGCAGAAATATTTGCAGTTCTTGTAAGTATTTTGGGGGGAGCATTTTTAGTTAGAGCATTTGATATAGATAGAGCATGGACAAGTTGGTCAAAACCAACTCCCATGGGTTTTATCAGAATGTTTACAATGGTAGCAGGAGTATTGTTGATACTTTCATCAGTACCAGCAGGAATTGGTACTGTTGATTCAGAGTTAATTGAAGCAGACACACAAATAATTTCAAAGATTACAAATAAGATGATTATTGGACAGTTTGTAGCAGGAGCACTACCAATTTTATGGATTGGTATGGGAGCAATTTTTGCTGGAACATTACTCAGTAATTGGATAGGAGGAATTCCAAGACAAATTAGCGATAGCTTGAGAATTATTGTTCTAATTTCATTATATCCTACAGTAGCACAATTTACCAACATAATGATTTTTGAAGAGAGTTCATTTACATTGATTCCACCTTTGTTGGGCGGATTGGCAGCAACTTTGGTTTCAGCAACAATTCTCTTCAAAAAATATAGAAAACATAAAGATCAAGAAATGATTTCAGATTAAATTAAAACATGTTGTATCTTTAAAATGAGATTTCTTAATAACACTGATATCTTCAATGGCTTACTAATGAAGTGGTGACTAGGCATTAGCAAGATAAAAGAAGGGATTTTTCAATTATCAGGACTTTACAGGATCTACGGTAAAAAATTGGAAAAGGAAATTCAGAATGGAGACATTCCAAATCACGTTGCTTTAATTTTAGATGGGAATAGGAGATGGGCAAAAAGACACCTAACAATGCCAAAAAAAGGTCATTGGAAAGGGGCTGATGCGGTTGAAAATCTTCTTGATTGGTGTGAAGAATTTGACATTAAGATTGTAACACTATATGCATTATCTGCAGAGAATTTGAATAGAAAAGATGAGGAACTAGAGTATCTTTATGAGTTAATTCGTATGAGACTAGAAAAATTATACAATGATCCTAGAATTCATAGATGTAAAATGAGAGTTAAGGGGATTGGAAGAATTGAACTACTTCCGAATTCCATCAAAGAGATTCTAAAAAAATTAGATGATGCTACAAAAAATTATGAAAATCATTTTCTGAACATAGCATTAGCTTATGGAGGACAATACGAATTATTAGATGCTGTTAAAAAAATAGGAGAAAAAATAAAAGATGGATCTTTGGATATTCAAGACATAAATAAAAAAGAAATAGAATCAAATCTTTACACCTCTCATTTGCCACAATCATCCCCAGATATGATATTGAGGACGTCAGGAGAACAACGATTAAGTGGATTTCTCATGTGGCAAAGTGCATACAGTGAATTAGTTTTTATGGATATTTTTTGGCCAGAGTTTAGAAAAATTGATTTGATGAGAGCAATTAGAACTTTTCAAGAAAGAAAAAGGAGATTAGGAAAATGATCGAAGAAACATCAGCAGGAATAGTAATATTTAGAAAAGAAGCTTCAAAAATTTTATTTTTATTATTACATTATCCATCAGGACATTGGGATTTTGTAAAAGGAAAAATGGAAGAAAATGAAACAACACATAAAACTGCTATCAGAGAAACAAAAGAAGAAACTGGGATAACAGATATAGTATTTATAGAAAATTTTGAAGAGTGGATTGAATATAATTTTCAATATCAAGGGGAATTAATTCATAAAAAAGTGGTATTTTTCCTGGCAGAAACTAGAACTAGAGAAGTAGAAATTTCACATGAACATCAAAACTACACATGGATGGATTATAACACAGCCATGGAAAAAACAACATTTGACAATGCTAAAACAGTTCTAACAAGAGCCCAAATGATACTTTCCAAAACTTTGTAATTGTAATTCTTTTGCTACACTTGGCGGATTTTTAGAATTCAGGATAGTCCTTCCTACAATCAAATAATCAGTTCCAGATGAAATTACTTGATTTGCACTCCCACCTTGAGTGCCAACACCTGGAGAAAATATGTTTAAATTTTTTCCAGCTTTTTTGGAACAATATTTTATAATGTTTGGAAAAGTAGCTCCAACAACAATTCCGTCAACCTTTGCAGTTAAAGCCCAATTCAAAAATAATTGGTAAAGCTGCTGTTTTTTCTCCATTTTAACCTCCATATCATAAGATAATTTTGCTTCAGGTGCACTCATGTGACATAAAGTGATAACACCTTTTTCATTTTTATGAGCTGACTTAACCAGATTTTTTAAATTATCAAGACCCATTATTGGATTTACAATTACGGCATCAAACCCTAAATTCCAAAGATGTTCAGTAGTAACACGATTTGTGTTTCCAATATCATTCAGTTTGATATCAGCAATAGTTTGTAAGCCATATCTATGAGATGTTTTATTAATTTTGAGAATCTCTTTAGAACCAAGTGGTAAAAGTAAATGAAAATTTAGCTTGATCCCACATAGGTAAGGATGTAATTTTTGTATGTTTTGAATGGTTTTTGTTTCTAGATTTTTTACAGAATAATCATAATCATTTGCAAGGATTACTTTTCCATTGGTTTTTGCGATCTTGGAAAGTCTAGTTTTGAAGGTGGCCATAGTCAACTAAAGGATGAGTGTCTTTTAATTTTATAATTTTGATATAGGAGTAACCATGCTCTGAAGGGTTCTCTACAAAGGTTGGCAAGGTTCCATTTGTTGTTGAAAATTTTAGAAATGGTTTTTTAGGATCAGAACTTAATACCACATGACAGAAGTAAGAAGTTCCTTCATCATTGAAATTCATAAAAACTCCAATTAACCATTTATCTCCACATGGAAACAAAAATAGAGGAAAAGGAGTTTCTTCAAAACCCCAAGTAAGTTTTGCAAGACTGGACATGTCTTCTAATTCAATGGGCTGATACCTATCAAGAGTTCCATTTCCGGGTTGTAAAGACTTTGGAAGAGATTTGATTCTAACAATAGGAGAATAAATCTTGCTTGCATCAGAAGTGGTATCTACAATTTCAGAATTCTCTTTTCCACCTTTTAGTCCATAACAAAGATAATGTCCATTATGTTCTAAAGGAGTATAATAGACAATGGGTTTGTCTTTTAGAATATCCATCTGTACTGATAAAATTTTTCTCCCATTATGATCATGTAAAAAAGATACACGTGGTGCACGCTCAAGTGCACAAACGAGCCTAGTAAATTCTAAAGTTGAATATACTTGAATATAGCGTGGTAATCTATCAACAGTAGCGGTTTGTAATTTATCCACAGATGTTTGCTGTACATTATCAAATTAAACTTATCCAAAATTATGGAGCCTAATTTCTTCTATCAATAACATCATTAATGTTTGGACCTGTTCCAATAATTGTTACAGGCGTGTTTAATTCATTTTCAATATTTTTGATAAATAATTTTGCATCTTCAGATAATTCATCAAAGGAAGTTTTCCCTGCACAGTCTAAAAATAGTACGTCTAATTTTGTAATAGAAATTTGTGTTGCTCCATTAAGCATAATTGCACGCCTGGCTAAATCAAAATCAAAATCTGCAGCCCTTCTTTGGCGACCTGTAACAGTGCCAAACTCAGACCATCCTTTTTTTTCTGCTTCTTCTAGAGACAATTCTTTTTCAAGAGGGCCAGTACCTACACGCGTAACATATGATTTGAAAACAACAATTACCTCATCGACTTTTGTAGGTCCAAGGCCAATATCCGCACAAATACCAGAAGCAGTAACATCCTTTGAGGTTACAAATGGATAAGTTCCATGCCATAAAGAAAGAAAAGTTCCTTGGGTTCCCTCTACCAATACATGCTCGTTTTTTGATAACGCATTATTGATTTCTTGAGGAACATCAGTGATGAGAGAAGATAGGGAATCAAAATCTTTTGCAAGATTCAAAATTCTCATGGCTCGATCAGCATTAGCCGGTCCTGTTCCTGAACCAGTGCTACCAATTTTATCTTTTAATTCTCCCTTTGAATCTCTAACTAGATGAGTTTTCTCAATAATTCCACATTGTTTATCAATTAATACCCGTCCTGAAACTTCAAAATCACTAATTTCTTTTTTAAGAACTTCGGGATTAATAACAACTCCAGGTCCAATCATCACTTTAGCATTTTTATTCAAAAATCCACTTGGAAGCATTCTTACTTTATACACTTTATTACCATCTCTAATAGTATGGCCAGCATTAGGGCCAGCTCCACCACGAACTATTATTGTAGGATTATCTTTAATTGCCAAATAAGAAATAATTTTACCTTTGCCTTCATCGCCGAAAAATCCACCAACGACTACAGTTGAGGTCATGTAATTCAACTTCTATTTCGTTTATTTAAGCTAAAGTATTACCACATGATTTTATATTCAGTAATAATTGATCAAGATTGATGGCAGGAGAAAATTTTGCGGGAAATATCATAATCAATTTAGCTAACCTTCCAGATTTTCTAAGAAATCCAATTCTTAAAAAAAGAATGATGGAATTTTTTTCCTTATCTAAACCAGATCAAAAAGAAGTGATAAACAATGCATTAGAAGCAGGCCCAACCATCCCATTTCCAAATTTTTCAAAGCTTTTTAGAACATGGCTCAAAATTTTAACAACACTTTCAGAAGAACAAAGAGAAGGATTATTCTCAGCATATATAATAGAAGTTTCCAAGTCACCTCAAAAATTAATTTCCTTTAATTTAGATGGAATTTTAGAAGTATTTTTGACATTAGAAGAAAATGAAAAAGAAATCCTTGCCAATACAGTAAAAAGAATAATTGATGGTTTGGATGAAAATTCAAAAAGAAAGGTTATGTTAGTGGTACCAGATAATGCTAAAAAACACTTGAAATTTTAGACATCTGTAGGCTCATCAGGTTTTCTATTATCTTCATTTGTGTAATCTATAACTTCTCCTTCAGGAGATAACACACCTACAAAGATCTTTTCATGTTTTTTCAGCAATTTCCTATGATCAAGCATTGACATATCCAATTTCATTTCATTCATCACCATAATCTGATATTCTTTCCATTCTGCCCAACATTTGTTACATGTAGGATATTTTTCAGCTACAGGACCTAGTTGTTCAGTATCAGGAATAGCATTTTTACATTTAGTGCAGATGCGACTCATAGAAATAATCAATATTGAACTCCTTTTATCTTTTTTTGAATCTAAAGTAATAATAATTGACAAAGACCAAAGTCATTATGAAGATAAAATGCCCAAAATGTAAAGAAGATGCAGAATTGGCAATGGATTTTTCTGTTGTAAAGTGTGGTTCATGTGATTTTGATATGAGTTATGGAGAATATGTTAAATTTATTGCACACAACGAATCGAAATATTCAGATATTCTTGGAGATTATACTGGAAGTACAGAGGGTCATACTTCAGGATCATTAGATGAATGGGATTAACAACATGGTGAAATCATTCATCAGATTGAAATAATTAGTTCAAAGATCTTCTAGAGATCAATTGGAATTTTTATTAGAAAATATACTTAATCTTGTAGGATTCTTGGTAGGATTGGCAATTGGGGTGATGTCAATAATAGGATTTAGGAATACTGGAAGTCCAACATTGTTCAGATTATCAATTGCATTTTTGTCAATCAGTTTAGGATTTTTTGTAATATGGATAGGTTATACGGTAGAAGACTTTGTAATAAAGTCTGGAAACATAGAAAGATGGGTACAAACATTAGGGATTGCAATTCAAACAATAGGGTATTTTTTCATTGCATTTTCTCATAGCATAAAATCATTTTTTCCAAAATCAAGTTATTTTAGATCAGTTGGAATTTTACCATTATTCTTAGTTTCTTCAGTCCAATTAGAGCATATTTTCAGATCTGTCTCATTCATTTTGTTAGTATATGGTGCAATTGAAACTATGTTATCATATTTTGAAAATAAGAATAAAGGAGCTATTTCAGTTGGTGTCGGATTGGGACTTTTAGCATTGGGTGAATTTTTAGGATGGTATTCTTTTGTATTTCCAGAATCAATATTATACACAGCATCAATGACAATCAAAATTGGAGGATTAGTAGCATTATTCATTCCGGTAAGCAAAGTCCCATTAACTAAGATAAAATTTGATGATAGTTTTGAATAATTCAGGTATAGGCTCAAAAAATAGGAATTAAAAAATTGTCAAATTCTTTTATCTTTTTAGTATATTGGAAAATATCAACGTGCTCTCATAGAAATTAAAAAGATATCATATTGAGGAAATGGCTGAATATAGAACACATATGAAAATTATTGGCGATATTTTATCAACAACTAGAGATGATCTGCGAGATGAAGATGGTGCAACAGTAACATATCTTATTAGAAAAGCAAATATTTCACATTCAAGAATTTCGAGAATTCTAAAAACTCTAGTATCACAAGGACTTCTAGAACAAATAGAATCTCAAGGGTCAAACAAATACAGAATTAGTCAAACAGGTAGAGACTTTCTTCAAGCATATAAGACATTTACAAATTTTGCAGATAATTTTGGATTAAATATTTAAAATTCTACTTCGTCAAATTTATCATCAAAATCATCTTCAAATTCTGTATCTTCATAATCAGAAGGATTAGACATATCTCACAAAAGCGATATCATACTATTAAAAACGTATTCAAAAGTAAATGATAATTAAACAAAAAAAATGGAATTAGATATGAAAGTAAAATGTGATCAAGAAGGAATTGAAAAAGCATCGGAAATAATCAATCGTGGAGGGATTGCAATTTATCCAACCGATACTGTCTATGGAATAGGATGTAATCCCTATAACAAAGAAGCAGTAAAAAAAATTTATGATGTAAAATCTAGAGATAGAACTAAACCATTACCAGTTTTAGTTTATTCAGCAGAGATTGCAAAAAAAATAGTATTTTTAGATGAATTTACAGAAAAAATTATTGAAAAATTTTGGCCAGGATCACTTACAATAATTTTAAAATTAATAGATGAAAAATTGAAGAAATCATTATTTTTAGATGACAAAATTGCTATCAGAGTTCCAAATCATAAATGCACTTTAGAGATATTGAAGAGATGTAATTTTCTAGTGGGCACAAGTGCAAATATTTCAGGACATCCATCATTTACAAATCCTGATGAATGTTTTGAAAATATACAAGATTACGATATTTTTGTTGATGGGGGGGAAATTAAGAGTAAAGCAGAATCAACAATAATTGAAATAGAAAATAAAAAGATCAGAATTATTCGAGAAGGTTCTTTGACCAGAGAGGAGATTTTAGAAGTATGAATTTGATAGTAACATGTGCCAGACATCTTGAATCAGAAACTGAAGAAGAATTAAGAGACATTTTAGAAGGATATGGGGATTTGGATGCAAATATCATAATTACAAATATGTCAGGAATTTTGATTGCCGAAACAAAACTTGATCCTGTAGACGTAGTAAAGAAAATGAAAGAAATGCTCCTTGATGAACCATGGAGCATCAGATATTGTTTAAGGGTCATACCAATTCAGAGAATTGTTGAGACAAAAATTGAAGAAATAGAAAAAATAATCACTGAAGATTCAAAGCAAATTTTAGATACAGAAACCTATAGAATTTCAATAGAAAAAAGAAATTCGGAGATATCCAGCCAAGAAATTATTTCAAAAATTGCAAATAAAATAAAAAATAAAGTATCACTTGAATTTCCAGATAAAATTATTTTAATTGAAATATTAGGAAATAAGACAGGAATTTCTATATTAAAAACAACAGACATACTAAGTGTTGAAAAAACTAAACGTAGTATGTCAGAATAGAGTTGCCGCTTTTTCTATCAAAATATCTTCTAGGGGATTTTTAGAGTGAACAACATCAAGTTGTTTTTTAGTAATTTTGAAATGTTTTTTGAGGAACGAATCATTTTTTTTAACAAATAAATCTACAGATATTGATGAGAGATCTGCATATAATGAATTTAAAAATTTTTTATTTCCAATAGATATCAAAATAAAATTGGATTTAGGTTTTATTCCAACTGTCATTATTGCATCAGATATTTGGTTTGTCAATGCAAATCGCATCAAAATATCAGTCTCAAGTTTATTTGAAAGTAAGATATTGTTTTTTTTAGATTCAAAAGATAGAGATAAGATTTGTTTCAAATGATACGGATTCATAATAAAGCTACTTGAAATAGCTTGAAGTTGAATTTTTGGGTATTTTTTTCTTAAATCATCAATAAATTTTACGTCAATTGTTGTTTGACCTTTTATTTCAATTACTTGAATTTGTTTTGAAAATATTTGAAAAGTGAATTTTTTTGATGTACCTCCATGAATAACTGGAATTATACTTACAAGATCATTATTTTTTATCATTGTAGATTTACCATCCATGGCAGATGAATCTACACCATTTATTGCGATTAGGATATTTTCAATATCCAGCTGTGGGGAATCAACAGGTTTTAGTTCTAACAACAGTTTCAATAATTCTTGAACAGAAATATCTGATTTGTCAATTTGTAAAGTTTCCTTTAGAAAAGATTTTTTAGCACCACCTATTAGTTTTACAACAATCATTCTAATCTAGTTGGAAATTATAAAATTAATATTTAATTGATTATTCTATTGTCTTTTCTTCAGGTGTTGCTTCTGTAACAGTTTCAGGTGTTGCTTCTGTAACAGTTTCAGGTGTTGCTTCTGTAACAGTTTCAGGTGTTGCTTTTGTAACAGTTTCT
>JAOTSS010000041.1 GCA_029864805.1 Candidatus Nitrosopumilus sp.
GAGAGCTGCAATAGCAGACATTGAAGGAGGAATTGTGGCCATTGGAAATGCTCCTACTGCATTATTGGAAGTTATTCAGATGGTAAAAGAAGGAATAGTAAAACCTGCGCTGATCATTGGAATTCCTGTAGGATTCATCTGTGCTGCAGAATCTAAAGAAGAATTATCAAGATTGGAACAAATCCCATTCATTACAAACATAGGTAGAAAAGGAGGGAGTTCATCAGCTTCAGCCATAATAAATGCAATATTCAAACTAATTAGAGCAGAATCATCTTCTTGAATAGTTTAAGCAATTTTTTACAAAAATTTGGGCATAATCGGAGCTATCAAAATAGAGATGGCCATAGGATGCAAGAGTGTTATATTCAATCATTCCATCTCGATATTTCTTTATACCTTCACCAATTTCTAAATCATAAGCAAATTTAGAATCTGCAGATACCGAATCTAATTGAGAGTAATGGAATTCATGACCTTGAAAATTACGCAATTTTTCTGAAATGGGATTTTTCCGAATAATCTTACCTTTTGTATAATTGAGTTTCATTTTATTTGTCATTTTAGTTTCAGCATCAAATAGACCAACCATTTTGTGCTTTTTATTATCAGAAAGGATAGATTTTGTAAGGTACATTAAACCACCGCATTCTGCATAAATTGGAAGGTTGTTTTCAGATAATTTTTTAATTGTTTTTTTCATTGTTTGATTTTTTTCTAATAGACCACTTAGAATTTCAGGAAAACCACCACCAATGTATAGTCCATCACATTTTGGAATTTTTTTATCTTTAATAGGACTAAAAAACTTTAGAATTGCTCCTTCACGTCGTAATGCTTCTAGATTATCTTGATAGTAGAAATTAAATGATGTGTCAAGTGCTACTGCAATAGTAGTTTTCACTTTTTTATGTACAGGTATTGATTTTTTTTCTAATGACATGGTATTTTTTGAAATTTTAATTATTTGTTTGATATCTAAAGATTTTAAAATTATTTTTGAAATTTTCTCAATTTTAGTTTTGAGGGAATTATTGTCTAATGTTGAAATCAAACCAAGATGACGCGATTTCAAATTTAATTCAAAATTTTTTGGAATAATGCCTATAATTGGAATATTAATTTTTTCTAATGCATTTTTACATAAAAGCTCATGCTTTTTGCTACCTATTTTATTTAAAATAATTCCCGCAATTCGGGAATTTCTGTGAAATTTAATAAATCCTAATGCGGTTGCAGCAATAGAACGTGCTGTTTTGCTTGCATCTAAAACTAAGATAACCGGAGATTCTGTAATTGAAGCTATATGATGTGTGCTAGAATAATTTGTATCACCTCCAAATCCATCATAATAACCCATTACACCTTCTATTACAGATATGTTAGATTTTGAGTTTGAAACAAAACTATCTAATAGTTGGTTTTTTCCCATCAGCCATACATCCAAGTTGTATGTCTCTTTTTGTGAAACATTTGAAAGATAACTGGGATCAATATAATCAGGTCCTACTTTAAAGGGTTGGACTGAATAGCCTTGTTTTTTTAAACCATAAATTATGGAACATGTGATAGATGTTTTCCCAACTCCACTTGATGTACCTGCTATAACAATTCTAGGAATTCTCAATTTGCATGACTAGAATCATTTTTAATTTAAATTGATATCTTTTAGTGGATCCTCAATGTTTTTAGTAAGATTACTTAGAGATGATTTATGAATGAAAATGGGTTAACTATTGTTTATACTGGAAAAGGCAAGGGTAAAACTACTGCAGCATTAGGAATTGCATTAAGAGCAGTAGGATACGGAAAGAAGATTTGTATGATTCAATTCATCAAGGGTTCATGGCATTATGGAGAAATGGATTCATCAAAGAGACTAGAACCAGAATTTGAAATGGTTGCAGTGGGTAAAGGATTTGTTGGAATAATAGATGATAAAAGTTCAAAAGAAGATCACAAAGAGATTGCCAAAGAAGCAATAAGAATTAGCAATGAGAAAATTCAATCAGGCAACTATGACATTATAATTTTGGATGAGATTAATTATGCAGTAAATCTTGATTTAATATCGATAAATGATGTTTTAAATTTAATCAAATCAAAACCGGCAGAAATAGACTTGGTATTAACTGGTAATTATGCAAAAAATGAGATAATCAAACTAGCTGATTTAGTCACAGAAATGAGAGAGATAAAACATCCTTTTCAACTTGGTATTAAAGCTAAGAAAGGCATTGATTTTTAGCCAGCAACATTAATTTACGCATTGAAGGGTCTTAGAAGAAATGTCTACTGAAATCCAAGAGATGCCTGAACAAGGTGAAATTGTACTCGCTACTATTACCAAAGTAATGGATCATGGAGCATATGTAACACTAGATGAATATGACGATATTCAAGGATTTTTACATATTTCAGAAATTGCCCCAGGTTGGATTAGGTCAGTAAGTAGATTTGTCAAAGATGGAGAGAAAAAAGTGCTAATAATAAAAAAAATAAATTGTAAACGAGGGGATATTGATCTATCATTAAAACAAGTATCAAAAGATCAGAAAAAACAAAAGCTAAAAGAAGTTAAAAAGTTTGAAAAAGGTAAAACGTTACTACAAAATGTTCAAGAAAAGGCAAAACTTTCAGACGAAGAAATTGAAAAGTTAGAAGATAGTATTTATACAAAATTTGATTCGGTGTATGATGCATTCATAGAGATTGGAAGAAACGGTATAGAATCGGTAAAGGATCTTAAACTTGCAAAAAAAACTGTAAGTGTAATTGGAGAGATATGTTCTAAGATTAAACTTCCATCAGTTGAAATTAGAGGGATTATGGAAATTACGTGTAAAAAATCTGATGGAGTAGAAATAATTAAAAAAGTATTATTGGATGTTTTGAAAAAAGATTCTACTATAGATATTACTTATTTGGGAGCACCAAAATATAGATTATCAATAACGTCAGATAATTTCAAATCTGCAGAAAAATCATTAAAACCAATAATTGAAGAAATTCAAACCAATATAGAAAAGAAAAAAGGCTCATTCAAATTTACTAGGGAAGAATCAAAGAAAACAAGAGAAAATTGAGATGAAATTTCAATTAAGAAAATGTATTAAATGTAATCAATATACTTTGAAAGACAAATGTTTAAAATGTAATGGAAAAACAACTTCAGCTCATCCAGCCAAATTTTCACCTGATGACAAATACATGAGATACAGATTAGCTGAGAGATATGATTAAAAATTGATTTTATGATAGATAGGCTTTGTTAATTTCATAAATTAAGTATTATTATGGAGCATATTTTCCTTCCAGTTTTGACTCTGTTAGAATGTGATTTTTTATAGATTTTTCAAGATCTGCCTTAGTTGAATTTTTTTCTAAATGTAGTTCTGTATCCAACGCATAAAGTTTGAAAATATAAAGATGTTCTTTATCTGGTGGTGCTGGTCCACCATAACCAAATTCATCAAAATCTGTTTTTCCCTCAATTGAATTTTCAGGGATAGAATTTTCTTCAATTTCTTGAATGTTTGGTGGAATATTCCATAAAACCCAATGAACCCAAACTTTACCTACTGCACCCATGGCATCAGGATCATCCATGATCAAAACCAGTGATTTTGTTTCTTTTGGAACTTGAGTGATAGTTAATGGAGGACTAAAATTTTCATTTTTAAATCCATATTTTCTTGGAATTGTTCCTCCATTTTGAAAAGCGGGACTCTCTAAAATCATATGTTTCATTATGTTTAAAAAAAGTCTTAAAGTTAAATTTTTCTAAGATTCTAAGACAATTTTATCATTTGATAAAGAAATTATGGAACCTCCAGCACGCTTGATCTGTTTTTTTAATTCCTTATCCATTGTTCCAATTATAGACCTATTATTTTTTACATGAGCTAATAATTCTTTATCAGCAAAATTTCCATTAATAGGAATTATTTTTAAATTTTTAATAAAATTCAAAGTCATTATAACATCTTGTTTTTTTTCAGATATATTTTGTAATTTATTTAACTCTGTTATTGCTACTTCGGGTACAACAAAAGAAATGATCCCTATTTCAACATCAAGTTTATCAATATTTTTGATTCGTTTGGTTGCTAAATGGATTAAAAAGTTGGTATCACAGATTACTTCAACCAATTAATCCTGCACCAATTAATCTCCATCTTTCATCAATTCTTCTACTAATTGCTACATTACCACCTTCAAAGATGCAAGCAGGTCTTCTAAGTTCAATTTCAATATTTTTTGATTTTATTTTAGTGACTTTACCTAATATTGGTGCAGTTCCAATATTGAGCCTAAGTAATTCTCCTGATTGAATTGGTTGAACTTTGATATCTTCAGTTATTCCTACTGCAACGTCAAATAGATTAACTTCAAGTTTTAATTCAGTAGAATTTTCAGGAAGAGTGCCTGGTTTTCCAATTACTGATCCAATAAATGAATCACTTCTGGTCATTGAGGGATCTAATTTTGTTCCTATTGCAACTAGTCCACCAGGTTTGACTGATTCAACAATTCCTGCTGCAGTACCTAAAGATGTTATTTCTGTGAGTAGTGGTTCGTATGACTTTTTTTTCTCATTCATAATACCAGGTTTTATCTCAATTTCATCTCCAATTTTAAAAACTCCTTGAGTGAGACTTCCACCAATTACACCTCCCTTGATATCTTTTAATTTTATACCAGGTTTGTTTACATCAAAAGAACGTAAAACATGCATAATAGTATCCTTCTTTTCATCCCTTTCTGGAGTTTTGATTGTTGACTCTATAGACCCAATAAGTGCATCAATGTTTAATCCAGATTGAGCTGAAATTGGAATTATTGGTGATTTTGCAGCAAAAGTTCCTTTAACAAATTTGGTGATATCCAGATAGTTTTCCATCACTTCTTTGTAAGGAAGTAAATCAACTTTGTTTTGAACTATAACTATTTGTTGTATACCAAGTGTTTGAAGAGCTAAAAGGTGTTCTTTGGTTTGTGGTTTAGGAACCTTTTCATTTGCAGCAACTAATAATAAAGCACCATCCATCAAAGCAGAACCTGAAAGCATATTTGCCATTAGACTTTCGTGTCCAGGACTATCTACGAAACTTACAACTCTAGATAGTTCACTTTCTTGTCCACAATTATTACATTTTGGAGATGTTGAATATCCTAGAGGTTCCTCACAACTTTTACATTTGTAAAATGCAGCGTCAGAATATCCTACACGAATTGTAATTCCTCGTTTTAATTCTTGACTATGAACACTTGTCCAAGAACCAGTTAATGCTTGAATTAGAGTAGTTTTTCCATGATCTACATGACCTGCTGTTCCAATGTTAACACATGGTTGATATCCATATTTTTTGATGTACCAATCAGGAAGCGTTTCTCTCCAATGCATGACTCAAAATGTAGAATCGGCATATGTTAAGTTATTCTTTTTTATCTTCAGTTTTTTCTTCTGAATTTTCAGTAGGAACTTCTACAGGTAGTTCTCCATCAAATTTACAATTTACTTGATAGATTTCTTCAGATACTGTGTTTCCACGCATTAGTTTTCTCTTTCTTTGTCCTGTTTCTGCATCTTGTAGGCCTACACCTTTAGAAAGAAGAACTTTTTTTCTTGCAGAGCCATGAATGTCATTTCTCATAGGAACTCCAGATTTGTCACTTCCTCCTGTGAGTTTTAATTTTCCGGACAATCCAACAATTGATGCGTCAGTTTCATTTCCAAGCTGCAATCCTAACAAAGGATTAGCATCACTATCTTTGAGCTCTTTTGAAACTGACTTTCCTTTAATATCTGAAATTGTAAGTTTGAAGTTTGTCAATTATTCCAAAAAAAAATTGAACGACTAATTAACCTTTGGACATTATTTTTAAATCAAGATTCACGTAGATATGTATGAGAGAAGACATTAGATGCCCAAGGTGTGATAAAATTATGATAGATATGCAAGCTTGTCATATGTTTTGTCCTAATTGTGGGGCACATTTAGATTGTTCTGATAAAGGGAATTATTGGTAATTAAATTCCTGGACGATCTGGAATATAGTCTGTTGTCATATTAATTGCCTGATCTTTCATGATTTCAAGATAAGAGTCATAATCTGCTTCAAAGTTACAATGAGGGCATTTAACATGGGTAATGTCATCATCTAGGATGGCAACTTCTTCACATTCAGGGCATCTTGCATCCATGTATTAGTTTTCTAATTAAGATATTTAATCATAGTCAATCAACCTCTTCTAAGTGGAGTTAGTTTAGTCTGGTATGACGTCAGCTTCCCAAGCTGAAGGCCGCGGGTTCAAATCCCGCACTCCGCATTATAACTCTCTTATTGCTTGTTCAATAATTCCTCTATCAGGAGCTTTTGGATAATATTTTAAATAATTTTTAAGATCATCTTTTGCTTCAGAATTTTTGTTTTGTTTTTCTCTCAGATATGCTCTGTTTTTGTAAATTTTAGCAGATCTTTTTGGATTAATTTCAATGGCTTTTGTGTAATAGTTTTCTGCTTTTTCAAATTGATTTGTTTTAAGATAAAAATTTCCTAAACCATTGTAAGTCAAATATGATGTTTTATTGATGCCTAAACATTTTTGATAAAAATTTACACAATCAGAAGAATTTTGTTCATTCATTATAGAACCCATTTGATATAATGCAACAGAATTATCTGGGAAAATTTCTAAGGCTTGTTTTAATGATTTAAGTGCATCAGATGGGTTTTTGAGAATATTTTGTCGCTCAGATACAAGACACAGTCGATTTGATTTATCAGTAGAGTCATTTTCAAGTTTTAAAGAAGATAAAATATCTGATGGTGCCAACAATATCAATAGTTTCCCCTCTTCAGACCATTCTTTATCAAAAATTTCTTCAGGTATTGCCCCTTCCTGTTGTTCTCCCTCTAGATTACCTTTCTGAATATAATGTAGAATTGTTTTTTCTTTATCATCATAACCAGTGATAATAGATGCATGTTGAGTAATTTCTGGAATCCCTGGAAGAATGACAATTGGTGGTATTCCAGAATCGATTATTTTTTTCAATTCTGATAAAGATGAATTTACTATCTTACATGTTAGACCATGTCTTTCTGCTAATTCTATTCCCTCAATAAGAATACTGCCACTAAATCCAGAATATTTTTTGGCAGTCTCAATAGCTTCTGCCATTGATAATTCAACATTCCAATATTTTGATACAACATTAATGGGTAATGGAAGACAGATATTTTCTTCTTCAACAAGAGGTAAAAGTAATTCGTGATCTTCTTGCTCCATGAATAAAAGAAATTTTAAGAGTTATTAAAATCAATCAAAGAGAACAGAATTTTTCAATTAAATCATTACCATCTTTAGTCATCTCCGGATGAAATTGGGTTCCAAAAATTGGCTTTTTATCATATTGGATAATTTCATATTTACAATTATTTGATTTTGCAAGTGAAATTAGAATAGGGGGTAATTGAGATATTTCAAATCCATGACTTTCAAAAACTTGTAGAGAATCACTAGAAATCAAATTATCCTTTAAAATTTTGATTGTTTCATTCCCTTTTTGAAGTAATGGAGTCTTTCTAATTGTACCACCTAAGGTAAGAGCTAAAATTTCAGATCCATAGCAGATCCCAAGTAATTTTACATTCTTTGTAATGGAATAATTAATAATTTTAGAATTTATTTCATTTATCTTTTTTTCATTTTTTCTCCTCCCAGATAAAATAAAACAATCATATTTTTCGAGTGAATTTAAGTTAAAGAGTTGAGGAGTTTGTTTTTCAAATGGAATATTTTTTTTGGACAAAAAATTGGTTAAATTTTTTGTATAAATTGAACCATTGTCAACAACTAAGAGCAATTAGTTGCCTACCTCAATTGAGACATAATGTATCTCAGATATTCCATCTTTGACAAATATTGTTCCAATGTTGAGGTTGTTTTCCTCTTGCCACATGAAGACTCTATCACTACGTGGTTTTACAAAGTTGTCAATGAATTCATTGAGGAATTCTTCAGTGTTTTCACGATCATTTTCAGTAAAGAAGAATAGGTCACCCTCCTTAAATGACAAAGGAATCTGAATTGATGTTGGTTCAGATATGGTGATATCATTTTCTTTAAATACAGATTTTATAATATTAATTCTGTCACTTCTAACTAGTTCAACGTAACTGACATCAGCAGTAGTTGCAGTTGGTGCCACGCCAGAAACTTTCTTCAAATAAGCTTCAAATGCTTTTTCTTGGGTTTCACCCAGTCCAACATAGTATTCTCCAGTAAATGCTGCTCCAACTGCTGCAATTGTGCCTAGTTGTGCAACTACACCACCAGCTCCGGCAGTATACACAGGAATAAAGTAAATATCATGATCTCCTACACGATACAAAATATTATCACCAATTCTTGGATTTCTTAAGAGTGTCTTTAGTTGAGCAAATTCTGGGTCTCTATCTAGTGCTTCTCTAACTGCAGTTGGACCAATCAGTTTGGTTGTAGAGTTTAATGGAACCTCATAGAATTGTAAATTTCCTAGATTAGTTAGATCATTCTCAACGACCATATATCCTGCAAGATTTCTTCCTTGAGAACCTCGTAATTCCAAGGAAAGCAATCCTAAGAATTCCGTTTGTGTAAATCCAGGGGGTTTTGCTTCAACATAATAAGTATCAAGTCCACGTGGTATTTCATAGAATTCATTGGCTTGAATAAATGTCTCAACATTTGTCACGTGATAAATGTTATACATTTCTGTTTTCCAATTAAACAATTCAACAGGATATCTGATTTGTTCTTCTAACCAAGCAGGCATTGGTTTGAATTGTTCAGAATACTGACTAGCAAACATCTCTGAAAAGAAATCATCTCCAGTTTTCAGTAATTGAATGTCTCCGTTGTAAGTATCTACTAGCGCGTAACCTACCAAACGTAAGTATGGATTGCCAACTGACCATGGTACATCATGAGTATCAAATCCAATAATTAACGGAATTAGCCAATAAGAGTTTGTTCCATCAGTTACAGGTAAAGAATCTAGTTCTTTTCCAAATAAATCATAAAGGAAGTATGGGTATAATATTTCCATTCTGTCATGTACATCTTTGTATCTCATAATGTGTACAGATTCAGCTGGAAATGAAAGCAAAAAGTTTGGCTCAAAGATCCAACTTAGTGGTGGTGAAACATCCAATCCGCCTAATCCTGAATAAGAAACCCCTCCTAGTTCTGCACTATTTTGATCATCACGTGAATTAGGATAGCCAGACCAAGTTTGCTCAAATAATCCACCTTCACCATAGTAAATCTCTCTTTGTTTGAAAAATTCGCCACTATCTACAATCTGACCATCTGTTGCTTCAAGGGTTAAAAATCCATTTGGAACATGAGTATATACTAAATGTTCATTATACCATCTGTTTTCAAGACTAACAGATGTTGGAAGAATTGGTTTCATCGAGGCAGTCCAATAAAGAGTATTGTTAAAACGCAAAATGTCGTTGTCTTCAAAGTCAACATATGGAATAAGACCAATCTCAGGCTTTAATTTTGCAAAAGCTGCTTCCCAATCCCATACTCGAATTACATCAAGTACATCACTATTTTGAGAAACATAATTTTTGATATTATTTGCAGAAACAGATGTTAGTTGCACATCATGAATATTTTCTTGTACATTGTTTAATTCACCAAGATATCGATTTACACCAATTTGTTGAGCAGTGTATGGACCTAAAAATTCAATTTTCTTTGCATCAGCTATACTATTATTAACAGAAACGACTCCTGCAACAATTATTGCAATTGCAATAATACTTAGAATTCTAATGTAGACATCTCGCTTAAACATATGAGTAAGAACTCTTGCTCGAATTCTATCAACTACTGAAAATGCAATTAATGCAAATCCTATGAATAGAGTTCCGCCAATTACATATCGTGTATTGTAATCAATTTGATCTGTAAAGAAAAGATTGAAACCAGCCCAGATAATTCCTATACCAATTATTCCTTCAATTGTTGAGACATAGTTTAGATATCTTGGTTTTCCATCATTAGAGTCTTGTAAAAACGAAGTAATGACATTAATTATTCTATGAATTCCAACATACAAAACAAGACGTAATCCAATGGCTGCAAGTAATGGAGGGATCAATATTACTAACGCAGGAATCATTGGAACAACATTTTCTGCTGCAAAGTTTGGATTATTATCAGGAGTTACAAAAGGTAAAGAAAATAATTTTGGTAGATTTTCGATTCCAAGATAATTACCATCAATAAATGAAACGGCTGCAAATCCAAACATAATATTTGCAAAGAATGCGCCAAAAAGCAAAATTTTGGTAATTTGCCAAATTACAAATTGGATATATGATAGTTTGTATTCTCTAAAACTTGAGATATTATTTGAAATGGGTTGTTGCCCACCACTTCCAATAAATCCAATTGCTGTTTTAATTACATACCAGAAAATCGAGGATCTTCCAGAAACATTAACACGAACTAAGGCAATTGTAGCTAGAATTATTGTAGATACAAGTGTGTAATAGAGAGGTTTGGTGAACTGATCGCCAAATTCTGTGAAATTCATGGATAAAATTACTGCCTGATTTCCAACCATGGCAAAAATTACTATTCCAATAATGGCTACAATACCTAGTCTGATGAATTTTCCTGCATCAGGAGGTGGAGCTTGCTTATCAGTAGAGGCGCTATACAAAGTTAAATTTTGTTGGGATTTGGTAAATTAATGTCTTATTAGCAAAATTAAGCAATTTTTGCCAATTTTTTGCAAATCATATAGACTGCTGCAAATGTCGGAATTGATACTTTTTCATTGTTGTATGGGCCAAACTTTTTATTTTTTAGTTTAAACTCTATAGGACAATTTGCAATAACTTCAATTGAATCATTGCTAAGAAAAGATGCTTCTACATATGGATCAAATTTAAATAAATTTTCACAGAAAATTTTTACAAGGCCACTTTTGCTGTTAATAGATCCTGGTAATCTGAAAATTCTATGAATATCCATAGTAACATTAGGATCTATTTTTACTCCAATATTTTCAGATACATCATTCAAAGTTTTCGGAAAAGAAGAATAACTATTTGCAAGTAGTTCTGTGATTATTTTTGAGCGTTTTGATTTAGAACCAAAAACTTGCTTAGCGAATCTTCCTCGCCATCCTTTTTCATCAAAATCCGGAAAAGCTGCACGATCTTGTTTGAATTTCCTCATTCCAAATGTTTCAGGAATAGCTCCACGTAGCAAGATATAATCTGCCAATTCTGATCTTTCTCTGGATCCAATTTCCTGAAATTGTGAATTATACACATAAACATGAAATCCTTCATTACCAGAAAAATATACTTGAATATTCTCTTTTGTCACTGCAAGATCATCAACCAAGATTTCAGATAGTTTCAAAACTTCAATTTTTGATGCATCAATACAGTTTTTGCACGGCAAGGATTTTTTTTCAAGTTTAGTAGAGTTACATTTAGAGCATTGTGTAGAATTTTTTGAAACCTCATTACATTCATTGCAAATTGAAATTGTATGAATTTCCCTACATGGCAAATTAAGATCTTTTGCATCAATATCAAAAATAAGATCTGCTTCTTTCCAATCTTTTTCATTCATTGGTAAATTGGGAAATGTGTAGTATGCATTAGAACAATAAACATCTGATGGAACATTTTGCATAAGTAATAAATGCAATTCCTTGTCATCTTTAATTTGTATGTGACGAGTCATTCCTGAATTGAATTTTTGATACCCAAATTCTCTTTCAGATGTTCGTTCAGGTACTCGAATGAGATCAAAGTGCTCAAAATAATATTTTTTGAATGAATCTTCTAAGAAGTTAATTTCAACTGCTTGCATTATTTTCTCTTTTTTCCAAATTGTAAAGGATTAATGATGTTATCACATTCAGATGTAGCAAAACATAGACTTTGTGTATTTAGTTTTTCACATGAAGGACAAGAATATTGAGTTCCACTTCCTGACGTTCCTGCTAAATGATTTAGCTGATAAAGTGTAACACGTTCATTGTAATCAGGTGCATTTTTAAATAAAGGTGCAATTTGTTCAATGCTTTGTTCTTTTGATAGAAGAAAGGTTGCAAGCATGAATCGTCCTGAGTGAGGTAGATTTTCACCTTTTTCAAGTACTTCGATTGCATGTTTGATGCAAGGTGGATATTCTCCCGTGGTTACAAAACTAGATTGGAATTTCTTTGAATATTTAATTAATCTCTCTACAATATCTTCAAAACCAGGAATCATAGAGGGTTTTTTTCCAGATGAAATTTTTGAATTGATATATTTTCCCAATTCTATCCTAAAGAGTCTAACCATCTTGTCAGCTTTAAGATAAACAAATCCATTTTCTACATGTCTATTAACTAACTTCCATTCTCTTTCATGAAAATGAATGGAATGTTTGATATAGTCAATAACGGGAATAATGAAAAAATCATCTTGTTTTTTAATTTTAATTGAAAAAAGATCTTCAATAATTTTAATTGGTAATTCATTCTCATCACTTGAGATATTTTTTAGATCTTTAGTAAGAAAACCTTCTGCACGCATAGATTCACTTAGCGCAAAGCGTCTTGCTAAAGTTGGAATACCTGTTAATTTGAGTAAAACAATTGACAATAAAAACGAGAAAACTTCTCTAGGAAGAGAGCCAGTATTAGAAACTTGGTTTTGAATAATTTCTGATTCATAATCTTTATTCATTTCGCAGGCTGCATGAATTCTAGTGTAGGCTTTTTCAACAATAGGTATAAGATCTGGATCAGTCCCAAATTGTTCTAGTGTAAATCCTTGTTCTTTTAGATATTTTCCAGCATCTGCCATGAAAGGATATTTTGCTTTTTCGTCTTCTCCTAGTTCCAACACATTAGTGATTTACTTGATTTACATAAAAATCTGGTTTTTGGGTTGATGCTGGTTTAAATTATGTTTTAAGAAAATTATCAAGTATGCAGATCGGTTGTCATGTATCAATATCAGGATCAATTGACAAAGCAATAGATAATGCTGTAGAGAGAGAATGTTCTGCTTTTCAGATATTTACTAGAAATCCAAGAGGATGGCATGCAAAGGAACTATCAAAAGAGGATATTACAAATTTCAAATCAAAATTAAATGCAAGTAAGATTGATAGGTTTGCAACATGTGCACATATGCCATATCTACCAAATCTTGCATCACCAAAAGACGACGGATTTGAAAAATCAGTAAACAGTTTAATTAATGAGGTTGAGAGATGCGCACAATTAGGTATTCCATATCTCGTAACACATCTTGGAAGTCATTTAGGCACAGGAGAAGAGGCCGGAATAAAAAGATTGGTTGAGGGATTGACAAGAGCTGGGAAAACAAAAAACGACGTAGTAATCTTATTAGAAAATACTGCGGGTCAGAAAAATTCTGTGGGTTCTGACTTTAAACAGTTAGGTGAAATCTTCAAGCAATTAAAACCTACAAAGAAGTTCGGTGTATGTATTGATTCTTGTCATGCATTTGTTGCAGGATATGATTTACGAACAGATGTAAAAGTAAAAGAAACATTTTCTGAATTTGACAAATATGTTGGAATTGAGAATTTAAAAATTTTGCATCTAAATGATGCTAAAGGTGATCTTGGATGTAATTTGGATAGACATTATCATTTAGGATTAGGAAGAATTGGAGAGGAAGGAATCTCTGCCATAGTAAAGTTTGCAAACAAGAAAAAGATTCCAATAATTTTAGAGACACCCATTGATGATGAAAGAGATGACTTTGAAAATATTAGAAAAGCAAAGGAGTTTGCGTAGAAATTTATTTCATGAATGAAGATGTTTGATAATGAATTATGAAGAAGTTATGAAGTTAGCACTTGAACGTGGATTTTATTTTCCTAGCTGTGAAGTATATGCAGATGCACATGCAGGGTTTTGGGAATATGGACCGTCTGGAGTAGGATTAAAAAATAAATTCCTTGAACTTTGGAGAAGGGAGCTTATCAGACGAGATGGAATGCTTGAGATTGATGGTTCCCAAATTATGTCAAAATCAGTTTTTGAGGCATCAGGTCATCTTGGAAATTTTGCGGATCCTATAATAAAATGCATGAATTGTAATTCTACATTTAGAGCAGATAGAACGATTGCTGAGATTGCACAGGTCGAAATTCCTGAAAGTGCAGATTTAAATGAATTTGATATGGCCATTTCACAAAATAATATAAAATGTCCAAAGTGTAAAGGAGAATTTGATAAGGCTAAAAAATTTAATATGATGTTTAAAGTTGGTATTGGTCCTCAAGATGAAGAAGCATATCTTAGACCTGAAACTTGTCAATCAATCTTTGTAGATTTTCCAAGACTATACAAGACAATGAGGGGGAAACTTCCTTTGGGAATTGCTCAAGTAGGAAAGAGTTTCAGAAATGAGATAGCACCAAGACAAAGTCTGTTGCGCTTAAGAGAATTTTATCAGGCAGAAATTGAAGTGTTTTGTAATCCAAGAAAATTACAAGAGATGGAAAATTTTTCAGAAATTGAAAAGACGGTAATTCGAATTCAGACAGATTCTGAACTTCTCACTATGACATGTAAAGAGGCAGTAGAATCAACAATTATTCCAAACAAATTTGTCGCTTATTACTTGGGAATATTAACTGAGTTTTATGAAAAAACAGGAATTGATATTTCAAAAAGCAGGTTTAGAAAACTTGGCGATAAAGAAAAGGCATTCTATGCTGAAGTTGCATTTGATTTTGAAGTAGAAACTACAATTGGGTGGCTAGAACTTGTTGCATGTAACTATAGATCTGATTATGATTTGTCAAGTCATGCTTCAAAGAGTAAGGAGAAATTTGAAGTGATGGACAATGATGAAAAAGTTCTACCCCATGTCTTTGAGATTTCTATGGGAATAGATAGAAGTCTTTACACCATCTTAGAACACAGTTTAAAAGATGATAAAGAACATGAGAGAGTTGTATTATCTCTCAAACCATATTTAGCTCCTGTTCATGTAGGAGTTTTATCTCTAGTCAAAAAAGATGGATTAAAAGAAAAAACAGATGAGATTTTTCTGCAGATAAAAAGAAAATTTGATGCATTTTTGGATCATTCAGGAGCTATTGGTAGACGATATAGAAGACTAGATGAAATTGGTACACCATTTGCAGTAACAATTGATCATCAAACATTGGAAGATAATACTGTGACAATAAGAAAGAGGGACTCTATGGAACAAACTAGAATAACCATTGATAAGGTAGATTCAATTCTCTCTGAATCGGTAGCATTTCCTTAATGTTTAAACAGAATTAAGGTTTAATATCTATCAAATTTTGTGAGAATAGGATGCTAAAACAAAGAATTGGTGAAAATGGTCAGATTTCCATAATAATTCCTACATACAATGAATCTGAAAATATTATCAAGATTTTACATTCTATTGGAGAGGTATTACCAAAAAATGTTCCCACACAAGCAATTGTGGTTGATGATAACTCACCTGATGGAACAGGGAAATTAGTAGAAGATTATTTGAAGAATGTTAAAAAAATTGCAGATTATACTATAGAAATTATCCATCGAAAAGCCAAGAATGGTCTTGGTTCTGCAATCCTTAATGGAATTCAATATGCTAAAGGAGACACAATTGTGGTGATGGATAGTGACTTTTCACATCCGCCACAAATTATTCCAAAACTAATTGAATCAATAAAAAAATATCAATATGATATTGCAGTTGCATCACGTTATATCAAGGGTGGAAAAATTCAGGGATGGTCATTAAAAAGAAAAATTATGAGTAAATTTGCAACTTTAATTGCAAAAAAAGGATTGGGAATAGATACAAAAGATCCAATGTCTGGCTTTTTTGCATTCAAACGAAACATCATCAAAGGATTAAACATTGATGCTATTGGTTACAAAATTCTTTTAGAAATTCTAGTAAAAACAAGAGATGTTAACGTCAAAGAAATTCCATATACTTTTCAAGACAGAGAATTAGGATCTAGCAAATTAACTATGAAAACAATCTTTGATTATTACAGATCTGTTTGGAAATTATATCGATATGGTAAACCATATGAAAAACAAGAAAAACGTTCATCTGTCAAATTTCTGTATAAAGCAGGAAGATTCTACACAGTTGGTGCGTCAGGATTTATTGTAAATTATATGATTTCATTATTGTTTGCTGGAGGAATTTCTGATTTGTGGTATTTACATGCAAATGTTATAGGAATAGCTGCATCAATTTCTACAAACTTCATTTTAAACAAAACATGGACATTTGGAGACAGAGATTTTAGAATAAAAAAGACGATTTATCAATATGGAAAGTTTGCAATGTTTAGCTCATTAGGTGCGTTAGTACAGTTAGGAGTAGTCTATTTTCTGGTAGATAGTAACCAGGTATCTTATCCATTGGCCTTAATTTTGGCTGTAATAACTGCAGCATTTGGAAACTTTGTTTTAAACAAAAAATGGACTTTTAAAGAGAAATTACTAGGGTGATTTCTTTGAAATTAAAACAAAAAGAATGACTTTTCGCCTAATACTCTAACTACTCAAAGGTGGAAGTAGAGGATTGTGACGAAAGTCCAGTTGGGGATGGTACAGAGGGGAATTTATCACCTATCTGTTGCTCAGCTACTGCAGATGCTTCCTGGAGAATCTTTTCGGTTTCTTCACTTGAAACATCAGATTCCATGTTAAATGAATCTCCTGCCAAA
>JAOTSS010000042.1 GCA_029864805.1 Candidatus Nitrosopumilus sp.
GCCCTTAGCGGTGATCTTTTTCGTAGACACTGTCGCCCTACCAGGCTAGGCTACGACCCCACAAACAAGAATGAAAAAGACTTGAATTTTAAGTTATTTTTAACCAAGATTTATTTGCAATCAATATCAATTCGTATTTGTTAGTTAATCATGGTAAAACCAATTTACTTGGCATTAGGCGCAATTCCTGTAATTGTGGCACTTTTAATCTCAGTTCCGTTACTTACCAAAAATGAAATCCCAACATCTGCAGCAAACTCTGCTGATAAAATAGAAATTGAATACACAAAGCACCAGCTAAAGAAAATTTCTTACGGTATTACAGAGCGAGTTGGAGCACAAAAAACTGAGATTCTTTTCATAAAAAATGATGGTAATACTAAATATTCTGTTACAGAGCAAGGATACCTCCAGCCTGATATTCGCTCAAAACTAGATAAGGAAAAACTAGAGAAATTAAAAGCACTAGTCAAAGAAACTGGTTTTATCAATATTCCATCTGAATCATTTTCAATTCTAGAAAATGCAACAGAGTATCAAAAGTCAAATGTTAAAATCACTCTCAACGGTCATGTGAATCAAATTCATTGGCCTGAACAAAATGCCACTTCAGATTTTATTCCTCCTATAATCACTATGGTTGAATCTGAGCTTGATCAGATTATTTCTGAAATAGGTGAATAGGTACAAATAGTCTTTAGTAAAAATTAGACCATGCTCCCATTATCTGGCCAACGATTAGATGCCAAAGGAATAGTCTCAGATAACATTAACTCTGTTGAGACATTGCGTGGCTCATCTACTGTTAAACGGGGTTTTGCGCATATGCTAAAAAATGGAGTGGTGATGGATGTTACAACAGTAGAACAAGCTCAAATTGCTGAAGAAGCAGGAGCTGTGTCTGTAATGGTTTTAGACAAGCTTCCATCTGAGGTTAGAAAGGCAGGAGGAGTTGCACGAACTGCTAGCATTAGAATTATTGAAGACATTATGAATTCTGTTACAATCCCAGTAATGGCAAAATGCAGGATAGGTCATGTCAATGAAGCGTTGGTCCTTCAAGAAACCGATGTTGACATGATAGATGAATCTGAAGTTCTTACACCTGCTGATGAATTTCATCATATTTGGAAATGGGACTTTACAACACCTGTTGTTAATGGCGCTAGATCTCTGGCTGAAGCTTTGAGGAGAATTGAGGAAGGCGCATCAATGATTCGAACTAAAGGAGAACCTGGAACTGGAAATGTTGCAGAAGCAGTAACCCATATCAAAAAAGTAAATGATGAACTCAGAACAATAAAGGCAATTTATGATTCAGGTGATAATCAAGATTTAGTTAGAATTGCACGAGAATTCAAAGTCTCTTATGACATTGTTCAGCAAACTGCAAAACTTGGAAGACTACCTGTTGTAAATTTTGCAGCAGGTGGAATTGCGACACCTGCAGATGCTGCATATTTGATGTCACTGGGATGTGATGGCATCTTTGTAGGCTCGGGAATTTTTAACGCAGATGATGCAAGAGAAAGAGCAAGAGCAATAGTCTTGGCTACAACTTTTTGGAACGAGTCTGACAAAGTAAAAGAAGCACAAAAGATGATTGATGAAAGACAATCCATGATTGGCCTAGATGTAAAGACACTGGAATTGCGTATGCAAGATAGAGGCAGCTCACTATGAGTATCAATGTTGGTGTGTTATCAATCCAGGGAGACGTCCGAGAAAATCTCCTGTCGACAAAAGCTGCAATTGATGAGTTAGGAATAGATGGAAAAGTAACTGAAGTTAAAACGCCTGATGAAATTTCTTCATTAGATGGTCTGATAATTCCCGGCGGTGAGAGCACTACCATTGGAGCGTTATCTCTGGTAAATGGCTCTTTGAAGATTATGAAGGAAAAAATTGAAAACGGAATGCCAGTTCTTGGAATTTGTGCTGGCATGATAATGCTATCAAAGACTGCAAGTGATCATGTTATTGGAAAAACAGATCAACCTCTTTTGGATATACTTGACATCACGTTGGAGCGAAATTCCTTTGGACGGCAAAAAGAATCATTTGAGGCCAATGTGTCTCTGGATTCAATAGACATCTCAAAATTCAACGGCGTCTTTATTCGGGCACCATCTGTTTCTGGTGTTGGCTCTGATGTTGAGGTGCTATCAAAACTTGATGAAAAAATTGTTGCCATAAAAAAAGGAAACGTAATTGGAACGTCATTTCATCCAGAACTGACTCAAGACTTATCTCTACACAAGTACTTTATAACTCTGGTACAGCAACATACAAGCTAGTTTTAGACCTCTGATTTTGATTATTGTTTCTTGCAGCACTTTTGTGGTTCAAATTTGACTGGGAGCACAACGTGTGTGGGGATATAGTTAGCAGCAAAGATTTTGCACTAATTCTAGACCTAGAAATTTACTTGAGTTTTACTCTAAACTAGATTTGACCATGAATATTATTCGTTATTTTGAAGATAAAAAAATTGATAGGCACTAGAGATGATTTAAAATTTAAACTTTAATCCTGAAACGCTTTTTCTGATTAAATTACCTTCAAGTTTAAACAATATTGTGAAATTTTTGAATCGATTTTGATCCCATGTTTAGTATACTTTATGACTGATTGATTTGAAGAATTAGAAAATGAAAACTAGGTTTTTCAACACTTCACGTTTTTCCAACCTTAACTTAGACAATGAAAATTAATTTCATTCTCGTTTGAATATGTTGATCGCTATTTAATCACGAAAAGTTTACTCCCAACTTAGTTTTTGTCAGATTCTTGTTTATGCTTTTTGCGTCTTTTCTGTTTAATGGTGCCACCAATATTGTGTCCACGGGATAATTTCTTAGTCATATCTATTATTTCCCTATCATTCATGTATACCTTTGTAGTTTCTTTTTCTCGATACTTGGATTATTTGGATAGTCAAGGTTAGTTTCTAAACTCAATTAGCATACTTTCCACAATTACTACATCTAGGTATCTTCATGGTTTAGTGAGGATGATAATTAAAAATAACATCTCAAAATGGTTCAAAGATTACTCAAATATTCAATCGTTGCCTGTTGTCTGTGCGCAAAGATTTTTTTGAGTTTGTCTAGGGCATACCATTCAAACATTTTCCCGATAAATCCATACTGTAGTTCAAATTCAATCTCATCTTTTACCTTGGTTTGATTCTCGTTTATCTTATGAAAAACATGAGTATGCTTCCAGCGTTTGAATATCGTGTTACTCATTTCATCGACATATGTGTATGGCCTGCAGGTTATAATTTTGGTTTTCCAGGTTATTCGGGTCAGCAACTTGCTTGAAAAATAAGCAGTTTGTCCAAGTGTTATTTTGTTACTGCTTGTTTCTATTATCTTAAAATCCAATCTTTTAGGAGTGATTATTTCTAAATGGTGTAAATCAGTATAGAAATTCCAGACCTTGTCAATAGGGGCATCTACAACAAAAGAATGATGAAAGGTTTTCAACTGTATTGGAATCTCATACTCATAATATATCTCCAAAAGATTTGTCTTAAGATTGAATTTAGTTTGTCTTTTGTGGTATTTTGCACTATCTAACGTGATTCAAATTTGACCCGGAGTATGACCTGTTGGGGATATAATGCTAAGGATGAAATTTTCAGACCAACGTTAGAATTTTTAAATGAAAAATGAGTTTTAGATAATATATTAAAGATGAAACACGAAATTACATTAAATGAAATTATTGATTCTACTAACAATACTACTTTTTGGAACTACTTCCATTTCACAAGGTTCATTTCTCATCAATGATGCATTTGCCCAATCTGACCAAGTTCTACCTCCACATCAACAAATGAGAATGATCAATAATCCCTCTCAAGTCATGTGCAGCCCAGACATGGTCTTAATGATGCGAGACTCTAGTGGATTGCCAGCTTGTGTAACTCCCCAGAGTTATCTTAGATTAGCAGATAGGGGATGGGGTAATTTTGACTGGGATTTGCTTTCACAACACCCACACCAAATGCAAGGCGTGATGATGAACATGATGAACAATCCTCAGATGTGGCAACACATGACAACTCATCCTCATATGACAGACATGATGCAAAGACATGGGATGATGGGACATGGGATGGGTCAAGGCATGATGATGGGTGGCGGTGGACCCAGTGGTTGTCCTATGTGTCCTGTGGGCGAATCACCTAGAGATTCTAAAATTCCTCAAACAGCGGCATGCCCTTGGTGTCCAATTAGTAACCAATGGATGATGCACAATCCACAACACATGCAGAATATGATGAACCAAATGATTGATGATCCACAATTGCGACAACAGATGATAGATACAATGTTAGAGATGCAGCAGAAACAAACTCAACAACAAAAAACAATTCCAAGTACTGCCACAGGAGATGAAAACACAAAGTCATTTGACGTAACTGCATTTCAGTGGGGATTTGAGCCACAGTTTATCAAAGTTGATCAAGGTGACAGAGTAATTCTAAAAATTACCAGCATTGATGTGACTCATGGGTTTGCTCTAGATGAGTTTGGCATTGACGAACCATTGAATGTAGGAAAGACTGTAACAATAGACTTTGTTGCAGACAAGGTTGGAACATTTGGATTTTATTGTTCTATAATGTGTGGTGCAGGACACAATGAACAGAGTGGCTTTCTCATAGTAAGAGATCCCAATCAACCAGAACCAGAACCAATTAGAGTAATTGCTCCAAAATCTCAGACAGAAATTACACTTGATGGAAACAGCAATGATTGGAATGATGTACCTGAAAGTATGTTCATGACGGCATTTGATGATGAAGGAAGAAAAATCAATGTCAAGGCTCAGACTTTTGATGGTAATCTCTATCTTTTGATGCGATGGCAAGACAATGATGCAAACAATGATGCCTCAACTCATTCAGATAGAATATCAGTAGGATTTGACATCTCTGGAGATTCAGATATTGCAATGGGAGCAGCAGGAGTGCCTCATGTCAAAGTCGCTCAGAGAACCATAGGTGAGGGAGTTGTCGACATTTGGCACTGGAAGGCATATGACACCCACACAGAATCACATGATAAAATCGATGATGAGTTTGCAGGACCATTTGAGCAGCTAAAAGAGCACTATTACAGAGATGATGATGACAAGTATGGAGGAAATAACGAAGTGTCTTCTGCCTCATCATACAATGAAGATACAAAGGAATGGATAGTTGAGGTTTCAAGGCCACTTGTAACTTCAGATGTAGATGTGGAAGGTTTTGGCCCAATAGACAAACAGTTCAGTTTGGGTGAAAGTTACAGGATTGCCTTTGCAGTATGGGATGGTGGTAAAGGAGAGATTGGTGGAATGCACAAGGCAACGGACTGGGGAATTTTAGTTTTAGAAAGGTAACGACAAAATAATTCAAATTAAAAAATAATAATGTCAATTACAACTAAAATTCTAATAATCACAACTACACGTCTTTGGCTTTTTTGGATTACAGATTTTACAATCTAATAGACATTTGTCTTCAGGACAATAGCCCCAAAACTGTTTTTTCTTTAAACTCATTATTTTAACATAATACAAAAAATGTTGAAATTTTTTTGGATGTCATGGATTTCCAGGAATTGCAACCCAGAATGAAATATTGCCTGGATTCAATCTGTCTGTTATCTTCAGAGTTTCAGTATCAATCACAACAATCTCATTTGTTTGAGTTACTCCCACAAACAATTTGATTCCGCTAGAATCTGTTCTCAATCCATGTGGTCCTTTACCTACAATAATCTGTTTGATCACTTCAAATGATGTCGTGTCAATTACACTTATCTTGTCATCTCCAATTCCTGAAACAAATATTCTATTTCCAGTAGGTGGAATGTCAATACCGTGATGGCCCTTACTGACTGGGATGCGTTTGATTATCTCCTTGTCATCCAGATCAATTCCTTTCCAAACTAATCTGCATCCTTCTTTTGATGTGTACGATGGTTCTACTGTTTGAAATTGCATATTGTTAGTCATGATTGGTTATTATAAAAAAGAAGTTGTTGCTAGCCCAATAAACCGCTAGCAACAAGATAGGCTCCCGCACCCACTCCAATCACTGCATCTATTCCCATACAGATAAGGTCGAATTTCACTACCTTTTTGAATGGAGCATGAACCATTTTATCCCAGTTTGAGATTTGTTGTGTTTTCATGATTAAACTATAGTAAAAGATCCTCATAGAGTCTGGTAAATTATTCTGATTACCGGTAAGCTGAATAGCTTACCAAGGTATAAGATTTGAAACAACGTACCAATACAATGCGAGAACAATGTTTCCCTAGACCAGAACTAAACTGTGATTTTTTTCACAGGGTTCTCGCTATTTTTTCAAAGGAGGAATCACAATGAGACAAACTAAATCAAAATTAATGGTTCCTAGATACAAGAAAACATATTTTGGTTTCAATATTTCTGCCGTTGTTCTTTCAGTGGTGTTGTAGATGAATGATAAAATAAGAATTGATTGTTGCAGAAAATGTGGAATGGAGTCAAGTGTTAAACAGAGATGCTCAATTTGTACAAAACCAATAAAATTTGCTTGTGAAAGATGTCACCTGGAAACAGATGAGCAAATCCATTCTATGTGTAGGCTGGTTGATATAAATCACAAGTCAGCAGTTTATGAAGCTGCATAATCGTCTCGCAATTCAGGCATATATTCACTATGTTGGAAAATGCGTAGAGTTTCAAACACAAGCGCAATCAGTATAATCAGAGATATTGTGGAAAGTCCATTTTTAGTTGTAATGACACAAATTTTTTCAATAATATAGTTTTAGGAAATTTCTACTAAATACTTTTAATGATAAAAAACAACAGGAGATATTGGTAAAAACTATGAAAATATTTTCTCATAAAATAGAAACAGTCCCCATAAAAGATGTAGAGGTCTGGGATGAAGCTGAAGCAAGATCCCTTGATCAGGAAGGCCTAAGAGAACTTGCTGAAAGCATCAAAAGAGAAGGGCTGCAAAACCCACCAATTGTTCAAAAGAACAAGAATGGAAAATACAAGCTAATAGCTGGTCAGCGAAGACTGAATGCTCTAAAAAAGATAGGTGCAAGAAATATCCCCGTACTTGTTGTGCAGCACCCGTATGATCTTGAAGATGCTCAGGCAGTATCGATAATTGAGAATTTGCACAGAAAACAAATGTCATCAAAAGAGATGGCTGAAGCATGTGATTTCTTGGCACAGTCAACTGGTTCTAAGAAAAAGGCAGCATCTGCCTTGGGAATAAGCCCGAGTACATTTAGAAGCTATCTTGGATTCAAAGGGGTCCCAGAACCCCTCAAAGAATTGGTCCCTAAGACGATCTCAAGAGTTGAAGCAGTTCAATTGTCAAGAATTGAGCCAAATTCATCTCAAGCAGTCGAAGTTGCCAAAAGAATCTCAAAATACTCTCGTGCTGCAAGAAAACGATATCTTGATGCACTATCAGAGGATCCCACAGCTCCGCATGCAGCAGTCAAGCGTATGGCAAACTATTACAAGCAAAAACAAAATGTTCGTCTTCACCTTTCTGCTCCAGAAGCAAAAGCACTTGCAAAGGCATCAACTGAAAAATCAATGGAGCCTGAAGAACTTGTACATGAAATAGTAGGCAAATGGCTAGCAAGAAATACAAAAAAATAATATCAAAAGTTTATTGTAACTACTAAATGTTTACTGTAAAATTTACAATCAGAAATAATTTTACTCATACAAAAATTATTCTATTCTAGCTCGCTTGTTTTATTTTTCTCAAGGTCTATCATCTTTCTAGAACAAGCTAATGTCTCTTCATTGGTGTGTTGTTTTTTGATCTTTTGCACATTGGGTATATTTCATCTACTTCTTTTGATTTTGGGAGTGGATATTGTACGAGAAGATATTATACTTGAACGCAGTCCACAAATTGCAATGTATCATCTATCAAACTACAATTGCGGTTTAATCGCATTTTACCTTTGTGATAATATTATTAACATCTAAAAACCAATACCTGCATAGTTGTAATTTATTCCAGGTTGTGCATTGCTGCAAAGTCTTTTGCAAATTCAGACAATCTTTCCGGCACGGACATCGGAATAGAGTCCTTTAGTGACAACTCTTTACTTTTCTTTTCATTCCAGACATTGGAGTTGAACTCTGTAATCTCTTTTGTAAACTGCGTAAAGTCTTCAGGAGATTCTGGTGAAACTTGTTTTTCTTTGTGAATGCTTTTCTCTGAATACAAAATCTTCCAAAGATACTCAGTGATAAATGGCGTGATTGGTGCCAGCAGTTTTAGAATGGTTGAGAGTGTCTTGTGTAGTGTAAATATCGCACCGTCTCTTTCTTCATCGGAGAAACCAATCCCATATGCTCTTGCTTTTACCATTTCGATATAATGAGATGCAAACAGATTCCACGTAAACTCTCTGATTGCAATTGCTGGAATAAAAAAGTTGTATTCATCATACCCGCGTTTACATTCCATTACCAGTTTGTCCAGTTCTGATAAGATCCATTTGTCTGACGCATTAGGTTTTCCAGATTCAATTACAGGAAAACTAGACAGGAATCTTGACACGTTCCATAGCTTGCTGAGAAATTTTTTGGTTGACTCTATTTTCTGCTCGTTGCATCTAAAGTCATAACCGTGATTAATCTCACTTGCACTCCAGAACCTAAAGGTGTCAGCACCCAGTTTTTCAATTACGGGCAACGGGTCTATTGCATTTCCTTTACTCTTGCTCATCTTCATTCCCTTTTCATCCAGACCATATCCCATAATCCAAGCTTCTGACCATGGGTTTTTCCCTGTCAGCTGCTCACATCTTAGAATAGTATAGTATAGCCATGTTCGGACAATGTCTTTTGCCTGTGGTCTAATTGAAGCCGGATACACTTTATTGAAAAATTCCTCATCTTTGCCAAATTTGCTAATGAAAAGTGGAGATACGCTTGAATCCATCCATGTGTCAAATGTTCGGTCCTCGCCAACAAATTCAGCAGAATCACATTTTGAACAGTTGCTGATTGGACACTTTTCACTCCAGGGTCTGTAGTACTTTCCAGGCTCAGGAACATGTGGTTCTGAGCAGTTTTTACAGTACCAGATTGGGATTTCAGTGCCATAGTATCTTCTTCTGGAAATCGGCCAGTCAATGTTGATGGACTCTAGCCAATTCATCAGAATCTGCTTGTGCATCGGTGGATGAAATGTGATTTCCTGTCCTAATTTTTTGATTTTTTCAACAGCTTCTTTTTGCTTTAGATAGTATTCTTCCATTGGAATAATCTCAATTGGAATCTTACTTCTCTCCGAAATCGGTGTTCTATGAATGATATCTTCAATTTTTTCTAAAAACCCTCCAGTTTCCAAGTCTTCTATGATTTTTGTCCTTGCTTGTTTTGGTTTTAGTCCTGCATATTCTCCTGCGGCTTTTGTCATCTTTCCGTCCAATCCAATTGCGACTATTTCACCTAATTCCAATTCTCTAAATAATGCCACGTCATTTTGATCTCCATAACTACATACCATAACGGCTCCCGAACCGAACTCTTGCTTGGCAGAATGGTGTGTTCTTAATTCAACTTCAACATTTGTTATTGGGATAATTACTTTTTGTCCGATGTACTGTGTGTATCTCTCGTCTTCAGGATTGACTATGATGGTTCTGCATGCACAAAGCAATTCCGGTCTTGTACTTGCAATGACTATCTCTTTGTCGGCATCTTTTATTTTGAATTTCATGTATACGAGTTTAGTAGGCAAATCCTCGTATATGATTTCTGCATCTGCAATGGTTGTACCTGAAACCCAATCATAATTATTGGGCCTGTTGGCCAGATACACTTGTCCTTTTTTCCATAACTCGATGAATGTTGACTGTGTAAGGCTTCTGTATTCTTCTGAATCTGTTCTATAGTAATTTGCAAAATCACCACTAATTCCCAAACTTTTCATGATAAGGATCATTTCATCTTCCAAATCATCCAGTGCTGCTTTGCATAGGTTTAGAAATTCACCCCTGTCTGTTTCCCTCATTCTGATGTTGTGTTTTTTTTCAGTGTACAGTTCAACTGGTAATCCGTTCCTGTCAATTCCTATGGGAAAATAGACGTTTTTTCCAGTCATTCTTGCAGTACGCGCAATCATATCAATTTGTGAATAGTGAGCTGCGGCCCCGATATGCCATGGCCTGCCCGAAGGGTATGGGGGAGGAGTGTCTATTGTGTAATTGTCATCTTGTGGTGTAAAATCATAAATTTTTTCATCTTCCCATTGTTTTAGAATCTCCTTTTCTAGTTCTGGGTTCCATGCTTTTTCTGATATTTTAGGTTCCATTTTTTAATTATCTTGAAATATTTGAAATGATATGGGATCCTTTGTTGTATCCTTCATAGATGTAAACGCCAACAGCTTCTACGTTAGGTGGCATTTTCGGAGCCAGTAATTTTATAATTTCACTTGAAAGATTCTCTACTGTTGCCTCTCCCTCTAAAAGATATGTGGTGTTTTTTGGAACCTGTAAATCAAACATCCCTTTGGGACCTTCAAACTGAATGTGGTAATGTGAATCGTCTTCTTTTCTGAGATACCTCCTGTTTATGAAAAACTTGTGATCAAATACATTTACAACTTCTTTGATGATTTTTTTGGCTTCTCCAAAGTCTAAAAGTAAATTGTTTTTCATCTGCCCTACAAGTTCTACCATTACAGAAGATGTGTGTCCATGTAAAATGGAGCATTTTTCAACTAAAGGAAGGATGTGTGCATAATCAAATGAGAATGATGCATCTTCTAAAAATATTGAACCTGTTTGAGGTGTTTTATCATAAAATACAATGTCTTGCAATTCCTTAATCTGTGCAACGTATTTTGCATGTCCTATTGCCATTACTTTGTCTTGAGGAAAGTCTTCTTTGATTTGTTTGTATTTTTCAATATCCTCATCATTGTCAATTATTTCGATTAACCCTTTTTCAGTTTTAAAATCAACAAAGACTTCATTACCGCTCTTCAATGTGATCTTGTGATTGTATTGATATTCTTGTTCAAGAAATGTTAGCATTTGTGCTACTGCCAACTCTGTTCTGGTTTTAAGTAAATTCCCCTTTTTATCGATATATCTAAAGTCTGAATCTAGAATTGTGGGACTTGTGGCCATGTGAACTCAACTGACTCTGGATATAATATAAATTCTGTAATGTATGTGCCTAAAATTTTTCATTTACAACTATGCCAAAGAATTTAGAATTTTGGCAAGATTGACATCATTTTTTGTGATGCCTCCAGCATCATGAGTTGTTAGATCTATGGTGATTCTGTTGTATACGTTAAACCACTCTGGATGATGATTCATTTTTTCAATCTCCATGGCAGCTCTGGTCATAAAACCAAAAGCCTGGTTGAAACTTTCAAATTGAAATTCTTTGTGAAGTTTTTCATTCACAACACTCCATCCTGATAGGTTCTTTAGTTCTTTGTCCATATCGTCTTTGGATAAGCGCATCATGTTGTTTAAGATACAATGTTAAATTAAAAGATTGATTCATTACATTTCTATGGGATTTCTAATGTGAAAAGTTATGGAGGAATCAAATAAAGAACTACTTGCAAATATCAAAGATTCCATTTCAGAGACTGTCAAAAAAAAGAAAATCGGAATTGCTTTTTCTGGTGGCGTTGATAGCACGTTGATTTCAAAAATCTGCTCAGATATGGACTTTGATGTTACACTATTGACCATTGGATTTCCTGAATCACATGATATTTTGTTTGCAAAACAGGTAAATGAATATCTAAAGTACCCTCATCATATACTGGAAATTGATTCAGAGACTTTTCCTAGCGTGTCTTCAAAAATAAACCAAAAAATCCAAACCGAGAATCTGTCTTGGAATGAAAACTGTATTGCTTTTCATTATGTTTCTAAACTTGCAAACTCCTTAGGACTTGATACTGTGATTACAGCTAATGGAATAGATGAATTATTCTGCGGCTACAATGCATATCGTGAAGCATTCTCTGGAGGAGAATCTCAAATTTTCAAAGTTATGGAATCAAAACTAGACAATGAGTTAAAAATGATGAAGGCAGTAAATCTTGTTGCATCTGAATTTGGAGTAAAAATCCTTCAACCCTTATTGTCCCAAAAATTCATCAAGTATGCAAAAACCATTCCTATATCTGAAAAAATCCATGATTCTGAAGATCTGTATCGCAAACATATCATTAGAAAATTGGCTAGTGAAATTAATGTCCCAGAACTTTCATGTACAAAACGAAAGAAAGCATTACAGTATGGCTCAAAAATTCACAAGGCCTTACTAAAAACTAGATGAATTTTTTTACCGTATTCTGAACTGATTTTTCTACATTCTTTATGATTGCAGAAGATGCACCTAGGTGTTTCTCTGGTGAAAATATGGAATCAATTTCTTTATCCGTTAGATTTGAGGAAAATGCCTTATCATTTTTTATTGCATCCATGTACTGAATTCCTTTATCGTTTGCCTCAAATGCAACCCTTTGGACATCTTTGTATGCGACAAACCTTGGTATGCCTTTTTTGATCAGTGCTTCTAAGACAAACTCCGCAAATATTTGGCCCTTTGTGATGTATAGATTCTCTATAATTCTCTTCTCATTAACCATCAAATTTGAAACGATTTTAATCATGGTCTCAAGCATCTCGTCAACCAAAATCGATACTGTTGGAATTACAAATCTCTCATTGGCAGAATTTGAAAGATCTCGCTCATGCCACAATGGAATGTTTTCAAAGGAAACTGCAACTTGACTTCTTACTAGTTTAGACAACGATGATACTCGCTCACTTTTAATTGGATTTCTTTTTACCGGAACTGCACTGCTTCCCATTTGTCCTTTTTTGAACTGTTCTGCAACTTCTCCAATCTCTGTTCTTTGCAAATTTCTAATCTCTACTGCAATTTTTTCCAAAGTGGAACCGATTAATGCCAACTCAAATACGTATTCAGCATATCTTTCTCTTGGAACAACTTGTGTTGTTACCTCTGCTGGGAATAGTCTCAATCTTTTTGATGCTCTTTTTTGTACATCAAGTGATTTTGCACCCATTAAAGAACCTGTGCCCACAACACCTAGTGTTTTACAAATCAAAATTCTCTTCTTAATATCTTCGATTCTTTCTACATGTTTTGCCATTTCCGCAGCCCAATTTGCGAATTTTAACCCAAATGATATGATGCTTGCATGTTGACCATGAGTTCGGCCAACAGCTGGAATCTTTTCATGTTTTACTGCTTTTTTTGCAAGAATTGATGCCATCTTTGCAACTTTCGGTTCAATGATTTCCAATGCATCTCGCATTTGCATTGAATTACTAGTATCTACTAAATCATTGCTTGTTAATCCATAATGTATCCACGGTCTAGCACTTTTACTGCACTTTTCACTTAATGATTCTACTAAAGCTGCAGTATCATGATCACTTTTTGCTTCTAACTGTTTGATTCTCTTTGCAGTAATTTTTCCAGAATTTGCAACTTTGAAGATTTCTTTACCTACACTTTTTGAGATCATCCCTATCTCGCTTTGGGAAATTGCAGCAGCACCTTCTATCTCCAACTGATAATCTACTTTTCTCTGTTCACTAAAAATATCCATCATTTCTTTGGTGCCATAACGACCACTGTCAATAGGTAAAATTGCCAATATTCCTCCTCTTTTTACACGGAAAATAAATCTACTTGTAAAATTTTAATTCACTCTATCTCGTAGTTCATGGCAATCACACATACATCCATTTTGACATTTCATTCTCTTACAGTCAGAACACACTTTTTTGTTCCAATAAGGGGCTGTATTCATATTAGTATCTCTGAGTAGTCTTAAAAGTACCTTTTTTTATTTGAAATAAAATCTTGAACAAATAAAGTGTCCATATTCCCACTAAAATAAAATACAGAATGCTAACATCTGGCTCTTCTGGAATGATTTCTTTTTCTACTTCAGGCTGATCAAATGGAGTAACATATGCAATTCCAAGTAAAATTGGAATTCCTACTAGTACAATAATCGGTGTTACCATGATTTTTTAATTATATGGACTATAATTTGTAAAAATTTTTGCTACAGAATGAAAGTACATATCCCTCATATCTTCTTCCACGCAAACTGCCAACAAATTAACAATATCTGTTGCAGTTATAATTCCAACTACTTTATCATCACTAATCACTGGCAACTTTCTCACTCCCCTTTCATGCATCAAGTCTGCTGCATTTCTCACCGATTCATCTGAATTAATTGATAGTAATGGGGATGACATAATTTGTTTTATGGGGGAAGAAATTTCATATGCGTGAGCTGCTACCTTTACGGCAAAATCTCTGTCTGTCACTATTCCCACGGGTGTATTGTTTTCCATGATGATGACTGCACCAACTTTGGCATCCTCCATCATTTTTGCGGTTTCATTTATTGTCATTGACGCATCCACAGAAATTACCGATTTTGTCATTACATCTGCAACTGTAATAGTTTTAGCATTTTCCATTTACTGATTTAGTATAACTATAATCAGATATTTTATACTCTTTTAGAATATCAAACTTGAAAATCATGCTAGATAATCTCAATCGACTTTAAATTGAAAATTACATAATTTTACTCATGGCAATTAAAATTAAGAAAATTCTTGTCCCATTAGATGGTTCAGCTAATTCATTTCGAGGTCTTGATGTTGCTATTCATATGGCTAGAGAATCAAATGCAACGGTTACTGGTTTGTATGTGGCAGGAATTGTTAAACCTAGAACTAATGAACCGATAACCCCTTTAGAGAAAATTCTATTGGAACATGCCCAAAAAATTATGAAAAAAGCAAAATTAAAGGCTGCACAAAAAGGAATTTTATTCTTTGATAGAATATCCTATGGTGATGATGGAAAAAGAATTGTTGAAGTTGCAGAAAAACACAACTTTGATCTTATTGTAATTGGATCCAGAGGAATGGGTGCCGTAAAAGAGATCTTCCTTGGTAGTACATCTAATTACGTACTTCACAAATCAAAGAAACCTGTACTAGTTGTAAAATAGTGAAAAAACAGTAAAAATTCCTAGATTTTAAACATCTGTGCCAGTAATCACCCAATCAAGTGCTCTTAGAACCCCTTGATAATACTTTATGGCATCCATCGATTCAGTTTCTACCAGTCTTTTTTCAATTTCTTTCCGGTATGCTTCAATTTCTTGTACAGACTTCATGAATGTATTACTACGAAATACTGGATTCATTAATCTTTAGATTCTAAATATGGTTTGTTTCAAAAACATTGAAAGGACTTCTAACTTCTCGTTCTCTTTTTCACAGCAGCAATCTTTTTTGATGATCTGGCTTCTTTTGTCTTTGATTTTGATTTTGTTACCTTACCTTCTGGCTTGATACTTTTTCCACTTCTTCTAGCAGCACGAGATGCTTCCACTCTAACTTTCTGCTCTTCTTTTTGTTTTTCAATTTCTTTATCAGTTAGCTTTTTTCTTACCACGTACAATCAAACTATTTTATCCTAGATAAATTAGATCATAAATTTCATGTTTGGCAGATCTCCTAATTTCTTTTTTCTATTCTTCTGATGATTTAAATTGGATTGGAAGGAATTTTTACCCATACTCATGTCTTCTACTATCCCAAAAAAAATCGGCAAAAATCAATATGAAATTGACGCTGACTCCAATCTTGGAATGAAAGTACCTGTTAGAATTTACGCTGATGAATCATTATTACAAAAAATGCTGTCTGATAGAACAATCATGCAAGCAAGAAATGTCGCATCAATTCCTGGGATAGTTGGTCATAGTGTCGTTTTGCCTGATGGGCATGAGGGTTATGGTTTTCCAGTTGGCGGTGTAGCTGCAATGGATGCAGAAGAAGGAATGATTAGTCCTGGAGGCGTCGGATATGACATCAACTGTGGTGTGAGATTACTTCGTTCCAATTTAGATGAACAAACAGTTCGTTCCAAACTAAAAGAGCTTGTAAATGATCTATTCAGCTCAATTCCTTCCGGTGTTGGCTCTAAGGGTGCAGTGAAACTCAGTCATTCGGAACTTGATGAGGTTTTGGTAAAAGGCGTAAACTGGGCAATTGATCATGGTTATGGCTCATCAAATGACTCGGATGTTTGTGAAGAAAATGGCCAAATTCAAAATGCTGATCCAAACAAAGTTTCTGATAAAGCAAGAAAAAGAGGTGCACCTCAACTTGGCAGCTTAGGTTCTGGAAATCATTTTCTAGAAGTACAAAAGGTTGCAGAAATTCATGATGAAGAAGCTGCAAACAGAATGGGAATTAAAGAAGGAACCATAACTGTTTTGATTCATTGCGGCTCTAGAGGTTTTGGCCATCAAGTGTGTAGTGATTATCTCAGAGTTTCAGAACAAACAATGGAAAAATATGATATAGATTTACCTGATAGAGAACTTGCATGCGTGCCAAACAGTTCTGAAGAAGGTGAATCTTATAGAAAAGCAATGTTTGCAGCATTAAATTTTGCATGGAGTAATAGACAGATGCTCACTCACTGGACTAGAAATTCTTTTGAACGTGTATTTAATCAATCAGA
>JAOTSS010000087.1 GCA_029864805.1 Candidatus Nitrosopumilus sp.
CGAACGAATGGCAGTAATTTGTAATACTTGTGGTCTACCAGAAGACTTGTGTGCATGTGGTGAACTGGCCAAAGATAGCACTAAAATTATTATTAGATTGGAAACCCGAAGATTTAAGAAAAAAGGTACTATGATTGAGGGATTAGATCCTAAACTAAATAATTTGGAAACTGTCGCAAAAGACCTTAAAAACAAATACGCCTGTGGTGGAACTACCAAAGAGGGTTACATATTTTTGCAAGGCGATCATAGAGATAGTATCAAAGACACTTTGATCAATTTGGGATTTGCTGCAGATATTATAGAATTACACTAGAACACATTGGAAAATTCAATCAGAATTCTTCAATTCTTTGGAATTCCATTTGCTGCATTACAATCAGTTATTCTTGGATTAATGCTCGTTTCATTTCCTATGGGAATTTACATTGTTTTTGAAAGTGAAATTGGTGGAGATATCAATTACGAGTACCCTCTTACACATTTAGATTTTTTTAGAAATACAGAATTGTATCGGGTACCATTTGACATCAGCATTGGAGATGCATTTGTTATTCTGTGGATTTCTTATGCTGTGTTATTCACAATTGCAGTTTTTGGACCAAAACACGACTTTTTAAAATCTCTTTCACCGATTATTTCTTTTGGAAAATTTAACACTACAAATTATATGATTGGGATAACAAAGTGGTTTTCTATTTTAATTGTGATCTCTGCATTGATTAATTTTATTCAGGAGGCATTTGGTATTGTGACTGTTCCGCCTTTTGATGATAATGATCTAATTCAGTTTTTTTATGTCTCCCTTGCACCTCTGATTGAAGAATTTGGATTTCGTCTGATTTTGATTGGCATTCCATTATTTGCATTATATTCTCACAAATCGTCGCTCCGATATTTTATCAAATGTATGTGGACTCCTAGCTCGCTACATATCAATAATTACAAAAAAGCCATTATGTTAATTGTGTTTGTAGGTATCTTCTTTGGATTTGGACATATTGCATTTGCCGAATCTTGGAGTGAAGGAAAATTCGCTCAAGCTGCTGCTAGTGGTGTTGTTTTAGGATGGGTTTATCTAAGATATGGGTTTGTATCTTCGCTTTTGGTTCATTGGGCAATGAATTATTTCATTTTTTCATACGCTAATTTTATTTCACAATTGAATTACATATCCCTTCGGGAATCTTTTTCTCATTCACTAATGTCTTCATTGGAAATCTTGTTGTTGATATCTGGTATCGTATCTATCTCAATTATATTCATAAGTCGATTTTACTCTAAACAAGAATCTACTTTAGAGGTTTAATGCTACCTTCAAACCTTTGTATCTATTTCTAATGGTAACTTCTGTAACTCCTGCAGCTTCTGCTACGTCTCTTTGTGTCTTGTTTTCTCCGTTTGTAACACATGCTACATAAAGCGCCGCAGCTGCTAATCCCATCGGATCTTTTCCCGCAGAAATTTTATTCTCTTCTGCAGTTTGTAAAATCTTTGTTGCTTTTCTTTTTGTTTTTTCTGATAAGCCTGCCTTGCTTGCAATTCTTGAAATACATTTTATCGGATCAACTACTGGCATTTTTAAATTCAATTCCCTGAGCAATAGGCGATAACATCTTGCAATATCTTTTCGTTTGATATTACTTGCTTGACCTATGTCTTTTAGGGTTCTTGGTGTTTCTGTATCTCTGCATGCTGCATAAAGTGCTGATGCAATTAAAGCTGAAATGGAGCGACCTCTAACTAGGCCTTTCTCTAGTGCCTTTCTGTAAATGTATGCTGCTTTTTCTATTACTGCATCTCCTACTGCAAGTTTATCTTTTAATCTATCCAATTCACTGAATGCCTGTCGGAAATTTCTATCAACTGGTTCGTGTACTTGGCTTCTACTATCCCAAGTCCTTAGTCTCTCAATTGTACTTTTCATCGAAGCCGTTAATGGCTTTCCTGTAGCATCTCGATTTTGTGGATTGATCACTGTGGCTAACCCCATATCATGCATGGCAAGTGATGTTGGGACTCCTGCCCTGCTTTTGTTTTCACCTTCATTTGAAAACGATCTCCATTCTGGTCCTGACTCTTCTACTTTATCTGTAATAACAAATCCACATTTCCCACAAAAATTCTCTCCTGTATTGGCATCAGTAACTACTGATCCTTGCCCGCATCTTGGACATCTGTCTTTTAGATTTATTTTTTTAACCATCTTTAAATTTCACAAAACCTTTTATGATACTATTTAAGAATTGCTAATTCATTGTTTATAAGTCTGTCGGTGATCTCAATGTGTATTTTTTGATCTTAAAAATAATTTTTATTCAATTGGTTTCTAAAATTTTTTTAATTTTTTTAGCAATATGTGGCTTTTCATTTTGTTCCAATAAAAATTTTAAATCTTCTGAATTATCTACATCCCACATTATTCTTTTCACAAAAACCATTGCAACATTAAGTGTGTGTTCTTTGGCAGTATTCAAGTGGATTTTGTAACTATCCTCATCGTAATGAGTTTCCATCAGATCCACTGGCATTCTTACAAGAGCATTTGTACCATCAAATCTTCTTGATGGGATAATTATCGCAAAATTTGGCGGTGCTTTGTAGTTTAACATAAAATCAATATCTTGAGTTTTAATGTATGGGATGTCTTGTGGAAAGACAATTGACGCATCATAATTATTCTCTAAAAGATATTTGTCTGCAATTGCAACTGCACTGTTTACACTCTCTTCTTTTTTATCAATTAAGATCGTTGCATTGAATTTTTTTCCAATATTTTTTGCTTTTTCTTCTTTTGTCACTATAATTGTTTTATCAATTTGAGGTGAAATTGAGATTGTATGTAAAATTTCTTCTAGCATCACCTCACACAAGTTTTCTATTTTCTCTGTAGGTAAATCTAAACGTGTCTTTGCATTGGAGAAAGTCTTTACAGGAATTATTGCAGCTATTTTCAAATTAAACGTGTACTTGTTTTAAAATAAAATTCGCTAATGCGTCTTCAGCTAATTTATTTTTCATGGTGATTTTTGTTTCAAAAACCCTCATATCTAAACTCTGAATTTTCTTTGTTAACAGCCTGTCTTTAGAATCTAAGATGATGTTGGAACATACATCTGAATACATTTTTGCTAATCCATAAGCGTTAGATTCAATTCCTGCTGCTTGCATGTATTTTGCCGCAGGCCCTGTAATTGCATCTTCTCTAATTAACGGACTTACTGCCACAACTTTTTTCTTAATCTTCGATAGTTCTTTTCTAATGCCTTTTATCTGAAGCATTGGGCCAATCGATGTTAAAGGATTTCCTGGAGCTATGATTACCATGTCTGCATCATGTATTGCATTAACTGCTTCTGGATTTGGACGAGCTTTGTCTGCCCCGATATATTGGATTCCTAAAACAGGGTCCTTACCCCTATGCTTAACCCAATATTCTTGTAAGTGTAATTCTCCTTTGTCTGTGGTTATTCTTGTTTCGATACTGTTATCAGTTACTGGAATGATATTTGCACTAACTGCAAATTTCTCACACATCCATTTAGTGATGTCACTTAGATTTTTTCCATTTTTTAACATGTTAGTTCTAATCAAATGTGTTGCAGCATCTCTGTCTCCAACTCTAAACCATGTCTCTTCTCCAAAAACTTCCATTTGACGCAAAAAGTTGAAAGTATCTTTCTTCATCCCCCAACCTCTTTCTTGATCAAGTAAATCTGCTAAGCCATAAACAATCGTGTCGATATCTGGGCAGACATAGAGTCCATAAAGCCAATAATTATCGCCCACATTACTAATTACGTTAACTTTGGATTCTTGAGCAACCAGACCTCTAACTAATTTGACCGAACCTGTCCCTCCTGCTAATACTGTGATCATACCATTTTCTCCTAAAACTACCAACTTTTGTTACATTACTCCATATTACTTTTTCAAAAAATTGCGATCTACAAAATTAGGATAAGTTTATTACTGTAATTTTGTGAATTTTATTCGTGTCTAGGGCTGTAATCTTAACAGTTTTGCTTGCGGGACTTGTGGTAATTGGTACAAGTAGTCCAGCATGGGCAGCACAATTAGATGCTAAAATTAATCCTAATTCTGATTCATCTCCGTTCTCAATGAATTATCAAAAAACTGTTTTTATTGAATATCCAAATGGCGGTAATCTCTTTGATGAGTTACGTGGAAATGAATGGACCGTTGCTGGAACCGCAGATTCATCAAATCCAGGAGTTCAGGATCTTATGAAAAAATTAAATCAAAAACTATCTGAAGATGGCAGTCATGCCCATATCTCAGACTTGGATGTATCTTACGAATTCTATCTTAAAGGGAGAAACATCAACACCTCAATTGATTATAAAGTTCTATTGGAAGGAACATTATCTGGTTATGTAATTACAAAAGATGCTCAAAGAACTTTAGTAGATCTGGGATGGAGAGCGATGACTGTAAATGACGAAGTCAACATTGATGGTGTGGAAATCAACATCCCAATCAATATGTTGAGAGACCAAGAACCAGCAGTTTATGCTGTTTTTGCTGGAACTAAAGCTGAAGAAGTTCTTCACAGACCTATAATTAATGCCGATTTTATTTTAGAACAACCTCTTACTAACTGGCACTTTTTATTTGATCCTACTGGTATCAATGTAGATGCTGGCACATTTGGATTAGATGAATCAATATCCGGATTTGTTGTATCTAGCTGGACAATGGGTGAGAGTAGTATTAGAGAAGGACGACAAGTTGAAAGAGTATTTACAGCCGAAATTGATGCTGATCAAAAATATGTTGTTAGAAGTGTACAATCATCAGATCAAGCTAACTTGTCCTTGATTGGTTTTGGGGCTTTAGATATTTTGGACAATCTTGAAATTGCAGGTGTAACTCCAACCCCTCCAGAAGGATATGCTACAACTTCTACTGGTGACTTTCCAATTATGATTGTTTATGGTATGGCTGGGATGGCAGCAGTTGCAGGAATTGCATTTTTCATTGTTAGTAATAGATCTCTTAAAAATGAAAAAATAGGTCAACAAGGAATTGATCCAAATAGATTAGTTGGTTATCAAACTAGTGCATCATCTGGTGGTTATCAAACCAATAGAGGTGAAGCACAATTAAGAGATGAGACTGACTATCAGAAAACTAGAAGTGTTTATGAGGATACAGCACCTCAGGGAACAACAACTCCTCCTCCAACAATGGCTCATCGTGAAGAGGCTGCATGTGGATGTGCTGCATCGTCTGAAATGGGCTCAGAATGTGACTGTGAGATGCAAGGCTCTTGTTTGTGTGATGCATCCTGCGGATGTGCAGCAGAGATTTGTAAAGAAAATGCTCAATCAATGAGCTAGATTTTTAAAAATAAAAAAATGTGTGCTGGGAGTAACCCTCCTTCTGTTTTCACGATATTTCGCTTTGCAGCCTACCTGAACCTAGTACAGGAACTTTAAGTTCTGTTTGGCCTTGCTCCATGTGGGGCGGCTTTTTTCATTCCTT
>JAOTSS010000043.1 GCA_029864805.1 Candidatus Nitrosopumilus sp.
TAATCCCAGATACTGCTGTAGGTTACTCTATGGCAAATGGATTAGTAAACAAAGTTGTAGTTGGTGCTGATAGAATTGTTAAAACTGGTCATGTTTTTAATAAAATTGGAACTTATCAAGTAGCTACAATGGCAAAACAGCATGGAATTCCATTCTATGTTGCAGCACCACTATCTACTATTGATTTACAAAGCAAAGCCGAGGATGTAATCATTGAGATGAGAAAAGGTTCAGAAGTCACAGGAATTGGTGATAAAAAGACAGCACCTGACGATATCAATGTGATTAATCCTGCCTTTGATATGACTCCTCCTGAACTAATTTCAGGGATTATTACAGAAAAAGGTGTGGCTAGATCTCCATATGAAGAATCTATCCCAAAATTATTTCAAGCTAATTTATAGAAAGTTTTTATTGTTTTTCTAAAGTCACTTATAACATGAATACTGTTTCTGCACAGGCAATTGAAGATTCTTTAAAACAATGCATGGATCCTGAAGTTCCTCTAAACATTGTAGAGATGGGATTAATCTATGGAATTGATGTTGCAGAAAATAATGATGTTAATATCAAAATGACAATGACTACACAAGGTTGTCCACTTCATGAAACTTTAGTTCAAGATGCAACAAGATATGCTAAAAAAGTTCCTGGAGTAAACAATGTCAAAATAGACATTGTATGGGAACCTGCATGGTCAATGGATAAAATGACTGAAGAGGGAAAAATGAAATTAAAAAGTATGGGTGCTGCTATGAATACTCCTGCACCCATTAATTATGAAACTGCGTTACCTCAAGGCGTTGGAAAACTAGTACAACAAGAAGATGGTTCTATGGTGTTAGCAAATGAACATGAACAAGGATTTATGGTAAATCAAGCAATAGTGGATTTTTGGAAATCATGTAATGGGCAACGTAAAGTTACAGAACTAGTAGAAGTCTTTGCACAACAAACAGGCCTTAAAAGAAACCAAGTAGAAAAAGAAGTAATGCAGTTATTGCAACAATTACGTGAGGGTGGATTGATTGCTATAGCAGGTCAACCTGACACACCAAATGTTGAATTTAAAAAATAATTCTAAAAAATATAGTTTGAATTTGCACCATCAAAGTTTATTGTAACACCTGAAAGATATTTTATTTTATTTTCAATTATGGATTTTACAAAATTTCCAATCTCTTGAGGTTCTCCTAACCTTTTCATAGGTAAGGATTTTTCAAATTCTTTTACATTTTCTATTAATTCTTGTGTTCTATCTGTATTGATTGGACCTGGAGCAATATTAATACAATTGATATTTCTTTGAGCATATTCTTTACTTAATATTTTGAAAACTTCACTAAATGCCGCACGATATGCAGAAGATATTATTAATTTTGAATTTGGTTCTTTTATTACATTAGAACTGATCAAAAAAATGTATCCATTATCATTAATTTTGATATTCTGTAAAATGATACAAAATCCTAAAAATAATTGATTGTGATATAATTTCCAATCCTCTTCAGTAATTGTTGAAAATAGTTTTGGAAAAGGACCTCCGGTATTGAGAACAAGAATGTCAGTCTGTGTATTTTTCTCTAAAAATTTTTTCACACTACTCAAATCTGATGTATCAATATCTTTTTTAGATGTTGCAAAAACATCTATGTTTATTGATTTGAGGCAATCTGCTATTGCTTTCCCTATTCCTCTTGAACCTCCAAGAACTATTGCTCTAACCATATTTTTCCCAATAAATTTGATAATTAAATTTCTTTAGTACATAAAATATTTCTAATTAAATCAAAAAATACTTTCAAAATAGCATTGTTTAGTTTTTGAGTAAAAACTAAGACTAGATTGGCAGCACAAACACTATATTTTTTCACCAAATTGTTTGCATTAGTAATCTTGGGGACTAAAACATTTTTTTATGAACATATACTGATGATAAAATCTCTGTACAGGGACTGCTCTATGGAGGTAAAATATCAATGAATTATCCTTACGGTCTTTCACGCAACCCCTATCCTAGCAGTCCCACCCCAACTGAAAAAGATGCACAAATTCTTGGAGGGACTAGACACATCCAAGCTAGGGAATCGATTTTAGAATGCATAAAGGATCTATACAGACAATCATCCAAGCATCAATCCAATGAAAATGACTTTAGATTAATCACCGTAATTCAAGATGTCGGATGTGGTAAAACTCATCTTGCCTTGCACATCAAGGGGTTAAGACTGAGACAAAACATTGAAAGCACTTATGTGGATTTGGCAACAATCTCACCTAAAACAAAGGAGAGCTTGTACGATGCAATAATAGCAGGATTCAAAAAATCTACATTTGAGGAGCTCCGAGAAAAATTCCTAAAAGATATCTGTGACAAGGCAGACAAGGGTGATTTACAAGCAAAAAAAGCACTAGGCTACAGGTTTGTAGACAAACTGCTGGGAACAACAATACAGGACAAAACTGATGACATACTTAACAATAAAAAAACACATTCAAGTGAGAATTTAAAAAAATACCTGGCTTCCAACTATACCTCACATGAGTCCCTAGTAATTCAAAATATCATTGACCAGATATTTGAACCCATATCAAATCTAGATGAATTTTTAGGACGATTATCATCTATTTCCAAATTTAACCATAACCTTCTTGGTAAAATCACAGTGTATACATTTGATGAACTAGATGCGGATCCCAGTTCTGCTGAAATAGTAAAATCAATAATCAACAGGCACATTCCATCCTCTGTTGTGATGCTTATTGCAACCCCAGATGAATATTCTGAAATCAAAGAAACCAACGTATCACTGTTTGACAGACTAGAAAAGGCAAACTATAAGATTGATCTGGCTGGTTCAAATTCAATAGATGAACTCTCTGAAATTGCAATCGAATACATCAAACAAAACAAAAAGAGTGAAAGGTTTACTAAAAAACAACAAAATGACTTGACAGGTAAAATCAGAGTACTATGTGATGAATTCCCTGATTTTACAAGTGTGCGATCGTTAACCAACATTTTGTATCACGCCATGGAAAAATCCTGTCAGTTAAATCATGAAGAGATCTCTGAAGAGGCACTTGATGAGACCATCAAGAATACATTTCCTGGATTAAAGATACATGACAGCATTCTAGACGTCCCGATAGGCCAATTTTTGAAATTTAGACTAGAATCAACAGAAAGCAAATTTCAATCAAAGATAAAAGAGGCAATTTCAAACCTTGTTAATTTTGCACATGATACAGGAAAGATAACGAAGCCTGAAAACTCAAAGCGGATGCTGGATGCAATTTACACTGACCAGTACGGAACAAAGATAGGAATTGCAGTAATAATGGGCAAGGATCACGCCAAGAATTCTATATCTATTGAGAATGTTCTAAAAGCATCTGCCTTTGTAGACAAGCTGCTGATACTTACAAACACCAACGTCCCAAAAAATCCACAAGCTACCATCATCAATATTGATAAAGTGAAAATGGTTGACTTACTTTACTTTAGTAACAGATACTCTGATAATAAGATCCTAGAACCAGAAAATGAAAAAATCTACACTTTAGCCAAAACTATCTCGATAATCTAAAAATTCCATTATCTTTATGGCTTTAACAATGATAAAATTTTACTAATTGAAGAAAACTATATTGCTCTAAAACATATGCTTAGAATTATTTATAGTTAGAATATTTTCAAAGATTTCTTAAACCACGTTTGAAAACTTGTATTAAAACCATCAGTACGATTTAATCTAATAATTTCTACGAATCCCTCTTAAGCATTTTTTCCATTTTTGTGTTCAATGACTAAACTACTGCATGCCTCAATCATTGCTTCTGTAATCATGATGTCTGTTTTTAGTACTAACGCCTTTGCACAGTCTGATTTTAAAAAATTTGAAGGTGATGAAATACTAAACAATCCTGTTTCACAAGATATTCTTACAAAAATAGAATTCTCAAAACAACAATTCCTACAAACAAAAGAGACTGAAAATAAGCGTAATGCCCAACAAAAACTCATTGACGAACAACGAATTATTGCACAAGAATCTCTAAAACAAGAACTCCAAAAAATGGAAAAAACCTATGAAGAATTTACACCTAAAAATGCATTTGTAAAATATGTTTCAAATCTTAATGCAACAAATCATGGAATATTTTGGGATCAATTTGACTATCTTCAAGCAAAAATATCTCTAGCAAGAGACGCAAGGGACTCTGTTCTTAAACAGGGGGGATCATTTTCTGATGCCATGAAACAATATGTTCAGTTTGCAAAGATGCCAAAAATTGAAATGCAAAATATTGTACGGGATCTTAACATAAAACATAATCTTGCACAAGAAAATATGCAGTCATATTTTGACATAAATGGCAAACTACCTCGATATGAAAATGATCTTGAAGCTCCATGTTACGGATGCACTGCAAAAATTTCCAAAGTTCAAATTAATTCTGAACAATCAGTTCCTATAACCAGAACTGTATTTGAGCCAAAACCTACACGGATCAATGAACTAAAAGACTCTCTTTCAGACATTCAAAAACAATTCTTGGAGTCAAGGAACATCATAGATCAGAAAAAAATGGTATTTGAGATGAATAAAATCATAGAACAAATTCAAATTCTTGAATAACCCTTTTCTATTATTTTTGTGGGTAAATTTTGATTTAATTAGATTTTTTTTAACTAAGATTTCTTTATGGGAAATAACTCGAAGTGTGCATGGTAAATAATCTCTAAGTTCAAATACTAGAATTTGCTACCTGCCCTGTCCTTAGAGGCAGATAAACTTGATTGAAAAAAATGTTAAATTTTTATTTGTTGCAGTATTGATTGCCATTTCTATTACTTTTCTATCTGGATTTAATGTTATTTCATTAGCAGATACAGACAAAGATGGTGTAATGGATTCCGTTGATAACTGTCCTGAATATTCAAATCAAGATCAAGCTGATTTTGACTTTGATAATATGGGTGATGTATGTGATGAAGATGATGACAATGATGGGTTTTCAGATGAAATTGATGCTTTTGATTTAGAATCTACAGAATGGAGTGATTTTGATTCTGATTCTTAGGTGATAATTCAGATTTAGATGATGACAATGATGGAATATTGGATGCGGATGATGATGACCCTACATTACCATCAGAAGATCTAGCTACAAAATATCTTCAAGATATACAGGACTGTTCCATAATAGCTTCCAGTTCTTCTCGTCATCTATGTTATTCATTATTTTTTGGTAAAGTAGCTGAAAATGAAGAAAATAATTTAGATGCACTTGAATTATCTATTGCATTATCCAAGATTGGAGCTATTGATGATTGTCATTTTGTTTCACACGAAATTGGTCATGTGGCATTTGAGAAAAATCCTGATGTTATTTCAAATCTTATTGGCATGGATGGGTCTATGTGCAGAGGTGGATATTTTCATGGAGTTTTAGCATCATATTTCCATAATATCGAAGAAAACAATGAAACATCTCCAAGCGATTTCAATTTAATTTGTGACGATCTTATTGGTTCATCAAACTATCAGGATTGTGTACATGGATTAGGACATGGATTAGTTCATTATTTTGGTGATGATCTAAATTCATCATTGAATTTGTGTCATGAAATGTCATTTTACCAAAATATCTTGTGTGTAAAAGGTGTAATGATGCAATATTCAGATAATGTTCTAACTGTAAAAGGAATTTCAAAAGATGTAGTTTCTGATATTTGTAATCAATCACAATTAGATAAACTTGATTTTATGGAATGCAGTATGTCTGTAGGTACAACTTTGTCATTTTTTAACAATCATGATTATGATGCAAGTACAAAATACTGTGAATTTATTGAAAACAAAGTTGGAAAAGATCACTGTCTTGAAGGTTTGAGATTGGAAATTGCTGATTCAGAAAAATACAAAATAAAACCCTTAACTGAAGATATTAGGGAAAAATTCCAACCACAATTTGAATCTGATTATATTATTGATATTAGAAGTCCTGCTGTAATCTCTAATTTTGAACAGGTTAAAGAAATAGAAATGATTTCTTTTTCTATTGATTCTCCCCAATATGTCATAATGTATATTCCAAGTGAATTCATTTCTTCAAAAATACTGGTAACTGTAAATAATCAGATTCCTAGAGATTTAGCCATAAAAGATAATATCTTGGGAGAAGAAATTACAATGATCAGTTTTACTCCTCATGATGCAGGAATAGTTTTCATTTCTACTCTACCTTGGCTAGAAAATTATGTCAAAATTTCTATTTAATTAGAATATTTTTACTACTTAGATTTCTTTAATTTTTGTTATTGTCCCTAATACTGAATCCATTTGAATAATTGCTTTTTTTTCTTCCCATCCAAGTGCAACGTACCAATCACCTGAATCATTATGATATTTTGTTTCTAATGTTTTGATATTTTCTGGTGTAATGTCGTATTTCTTTGCAATTCCAGATACAGCAAGAGCAATAGCATCTTTTTCTTTTTCTAGTCTTCTCTTCATTAATCCTATTCCTGGACTCATATAATGACTACATCCCATCATCTAATATAGTTAATTCATAAAATTACCCATAATGTTGAATTTTTCTAATTTACACCATTACAATATTTCAAATAGTCTATTCATGTGGTGAAATAACAAAATGAAATTAATTCAAAAATTATCTAATTCCAGACTTGCAAAATCAAGCACACTTGTTTCACTAGTATCAATTCTAGCAGTAATTGGTCCTGTCATAGTAGTTTCTGCAGGTTTTTGGGATGCCATATCCCATCTTCAAAAAGAGCCTGAATTTTTTTGGAGTCCATCTCATATGGTAGTATACACTGGTGTCTCTATGACTAGTTGTGCTGCAATTATGGGTTGTATATTGATATTTAGAAAATCAGTTCATGGTTCTCTTAAAATTGGAATTAATCTTGTGATTTTTGGTTCTATTCTTCAAATTGTTGCAGGTTTTGGTGATTCATTATCCCATGATATATTTGGAATTGATGGACTAATATCTTGGTCTCATCAACCATTAGAATTTGGACTAGTTCTTGCATCATTAGGAGGGGTATTGATATTAAAAAACAGAGAACATACTAAACTCAAAGTATTTCTTCCTTTTTCAATTATAGCCTTTTTGTTTTTTACAACTTGGCTACTTTTTAATCTGATATTGATATTTGGACACATCATCCAATGTATTCAAATTTATGAAATATTTTCTTCAGGTTGTTCTATATTGTAATTTTTTATTTTCATGTATGACACTATCATCATTCCCAAAGCTCCCACTAGTATTGTAATTCCCGCTGGCATCATTTTCTGAGAATTTGTATTGCCAAATTCTATTTGTAAATCAATTTGATTTTTTGAAATATTTGTAATTTTTACAGTGTATATGCCACTTTCACTAAAATCAAAATATTCAACCGACATTTTTGTCTGAACTTTCTGTTCTTCAATCACATTATCATCATTATCTAATATCTGAACAAATACCTCTTCTCCTGCAAATTCCGGCATGTGTAACTTGTAATATCCTATATCCATACCTGAAAATTTTGCTTTTACTTCAATTGAATTTGATTGTTTTAGTAAAATAGAATCACGCATTTTTTCAGTTTCATTAAAAATTAATGATACCCAAATCATTCCTACAATTATTAATACTAGTGAAATCTTGAATGTTGATATCTTCATTTAATGATGAAGAAGAATTACTTACTTAATAAGAAAATCTAAAGGGCTCGGAGGGCTTCGATCCCTCGACCTAGCGGTTCGAAGCCGCTCGCACTATCCAGACTGTGCAACGAGTCCAAACAAGTAAGAATTTAACAGGCCTAAATATCTGTCTAGATACTTTGAAAGTATCCAAAAAAGTAGTCGGTGTTGAATATGCAATTAGAGATATTGTTCTAACTGCAAGAAAAGTGGAACAAAAAGGAATACCAGTTGATTATCTCAATATCGGTGATCCTGTTCAATTTGGCTTCCAACCTCCTAATAATGTAAAACAAGCTCTGATTGATGCAATTAACAAAGGTGAAAATTATTATTCCACATCTGAAGGTATTTTAGAATTAAGACAAGAGATTGCTAAAAAAGAAAATGCAAAGGGTTTCTCAATTGGTGCTGATGAAATTTTAATTACTAATGGTGTTTCTGAAGGGCTTGATATGGTAATCTCCTCAATTGTAGAAGAAGGAGATGAAGTGCTATTACCTGGACCCTATTATCCACCATATGCTTCCTATGTGAGACTCCATGGTGGGGTTCCTGTAGAGTTTGCAGTTGATTTGGATAATTCAACACCTGATATTGAGGATATCAAATCAAAAATTACCTCAAGGACTGTTGCTATATGTCTAATCAGCCCAAATAATCCAACTGGAGTTGTATTCAATGAAAAATCTCTAAAACAACTGGTTGATCTTGCTAATCAAAATAATCTATACATCATATGTGATGAAATCTATGATCAAATAATTTTTGATGAAAAGTTTGTTGGAATTGGAAAAGTTGCAGGAGACTCTCCTGTGATTGTTCTTAATGGATTTTCAAAAGTTCATCTCATGTCTGGATGGCGAATTGGATATATTGCATTTAATCAATCACCACAACTTGATGCATTGAGAGAACATCTTCCCAAACTAGCTAGAGTAAGAATTGCAACTAGCCTTCCAATACAACATGCAGCTTTGGAATCACTTCGGGGTCCTCAAAATTATATTAATGATTTTGTCTCTGAAATCAAAAAACACCGAGACTTGGTTGTAAAACGTCTCAATGAAATGCCTGGTATTTCTTGTTCAAACCCAAAAGGTGCGTTTTATGCATTCCCAAAAATTGAAGATAATAGATTTAGTACTGATAAAGAATTTGTAACAAAATTACTAGAATCAAAAGGCGTTCTTACAGTTCACGGTTCAGGATTTGGAGAAAAATATGGCAGTGGACATTTTAGATTAGTTTATCTTCCTAGTCTTGAAATATTAGATTCTGCCATGAATAAGATCCAAGACTTTGTTAGTCAATAACTCCAAACTGAAAACTTTTTTGGAACAATTTCAATAATACAATCAGTATCATCTAGTAATTCTTTTGCAGATTTATTCTCTAATGTATTAAAATATCGTAAAAGGATTTTTTTTGCAATTGTTTTAACTTTTTCTTTATCTAAAATCAGTTTGGCATCTCCTTGTCCCATTACTCCATAAATATCAGGTGACTTAATTCCTATATCTACACAAAAAGCAACATGTTGGTTTTGTTTTGCATTTTTAGCCTTTAGAGTTTTAGAATTTGTTCCAATATGAATTTTTTTTCCACTATATCTATACCAAACAGGAACAATATGTGGTGTTTTATTTTTATCAATAGTTGATAATCGTAATACTTTCTGAGATTTTAGAAATTCATCTCTTTTGCCCATATTTTCTAAATCCCAGTACTATCATAAAAATCCCAAAGCTTATCATTGCAGCAGAAACTTTCTCATTGGTAAATTCTGCATTTATCAAAAAATCCTCAACAAATTCTGGTCCCCAGATCAATAACTGCTGAATCAGAACAATTCCACCCATTACACAAAATAGAACGCCTATTGCAGTAAACCAATTTCTACCACGTCTATAGTATTCATGACTCATGATAAATGAAAACGATTAGATGATTTTGATGCCTGGATTCTTTATCTTGTTTCTAATCATTGCATTTAGTAACAATGGTGTAGACATTTCTGCGAGATATGACAATTCAATTGGTCCCAAGTAAATTGACCTTAGACCCTTGATTTCATCAATTAGAGTATTTACAACTTTGACTGAATCACTATCATCTCCACAAACAAATATGTCATAATCCAGTTCTAGAGTTGGATTTACTAATTTTTTCTCAGAAATCACGTGAAATGCTGAAACCAATTTTGATTTATTTTTCATATGATTCAAAACAAGTTTGTATGAAAATGGTTTGTTTTCTTTAATTGAAACACACTCAAATCCAACATCTGTCTTTGTCATTGGAACAATTGGGGATACTACAACACAACTATCTTTGACTTCTTGTAATATTTCAGAACATACCGAATCAATATTCTCATAAGGAATTGACAAAATCAAAACATCGCTCTCTTTTGCAACTGAAACATTATCTTTTCCAGAAATTGATCCTTTGATTTCACCAAATGCTTCTTTTGCAAGATTTGTATATTCAACTGCAGATTCTGATGCCCTTCCAGCATCTCTAGATCCAACTATTACATCATTATTTTGTGACCATCTTAGAGCAAAACCTTTGCCCATGCCACCAGTTCCACCAATAATTCCTACTTTCATGATTATTCATCTGATAATCTTATTATTATCTTTATTTGAATTCCGATCAAGTTGGGACATATTATTTTTCTAAGACATGGTCAGGCAAAAAACAATACTGAGAGAATTTTAGCTGGCAGAACAGAAGGTATTCCTTTAACTGATGTTGGAATAAAACAAGCAGAACATACTGCTAAATTACTTGAACAAATGAACATCTCTGCAATTTACTCTAGTCCAATTCAAAGAGCAAAACATACTGCCGAAATTGTTGGAAAACATAACTCTATTGATGTAATGACTGATGATCGTCTAATTGAGCTTGATATGGGAAAATTTACTGGTGTTCCATATGACGAAATTTTTACCAGTCATGGTAATGTCTTTATGAAATTTTACAACGGTGAATTAGAAATAGCTCATAATGGAGTGGAAACCTTCTCTGAGGTAAAAAAACGAGTTTTAGGAATAGTTGATCATGTCATTGAAAAGCATCCTGATGAAAATGTAGTTCTTGTAACTCACATGGATCCCATAAAAGCGATGCTTTCTACAATAATTGATCTATCGCCTACCAATCTATTTGAATTAATTATAGAAAATGCTTCTCTGAATCTCTTTAGAGAAAAAGATCGAAAATTCTCTTTATCAGGACTTAATGTAATGCACCCCTCTCGTTTCGATCTACGTTGATATCTAGTAATCTTGAAAACCCTTAAATAGAAATTATTGGCCACGTCATTCAATCGCTAATGAAGAAACTGGTAGTATTGTTCTTAGTATTGGCAGTAATAGTTGTAATTCCAGCTGTAGAGTCAGCATTTGCTGCAGGTGATGAACCTGGGGAGTATCTTGATCGTAGAGCTGTTATTTGGAACTTATTTTTTAGAATGATGACTATAGCATTTGTAGTTGGTGCTGTAGTATCTGGTACTATGATTTGGCAATGTTGGAGATTCAGAGAATCACATCCAAAAGCTAAACCAACTCCATACGAGGGGACGGACTGGTAAAATTGGGCGGACATTCTAACTGGCCTGAATGGATCTATGTCGGTGTTGTAATTGCATTAATGGTTTGGGTAGGAGCAGAAGCTTGGGAAGCAGAAAGACTTGTGGAACATGTTCCTGCAGATGCCAAAATCATTAAAGTTATGGGACAGCAATGGTTCTGGACTTTTGAGCATGAAGATGGTACCAAAGAAATTGGTGAACTACATGTTGAAAAAGGCAAGGCATACAAATTTGAGATAGAATCCAAAGATGTCAATCATTCATTTAATATTCATGATTATGTCATTTTGATGGATGCAATACCTGGTAGAGTTAACACTGTATGGTTTGCACCTACAGATGTTGGAGAACATGATATTCAATGCAGAGAATATTGTGGATTAATTCACTATAACATGAGGGGTACATTATACGTGGAGGAACCATCATCTTGATAACGCTTTTATCCCAACTATCTGGAGGAATAAACTAATGGTTCTGGAACTACAAAAACCCCGTCCAATTTGGCAAATAATGTTTTCAACGCATCATACTGATGTCGGTTTACTGTACTTAATTTCGTCAATTGCATTCTTGTTTTTGGGTGGTGCATTAGCTCTTGCAATTAGGGCAGAATTATTTTTACCAGGCGCTCAGATTATTGGTGACGCAATGACCTTTAACAGAATCTTTACTGTTCACGGCACTACATTGATCTTTTTGTTTATTATACCATTTGCGTCTTCAGTTGGTAATTACTTTGTTCCAATTATGGTTAGATACAAAGATATGGCATATCCAAAACTCAACGCAATTGCATTTTGGATGATTCCTCCAGCAGGTGCACTCATTTGGTTGGGCTTTGCAGACTTTACATGGTATGCAACACCACCTTACTCAATTATCAGTGCTCCAGGTCCAGCTGCTGACATGTGGATATTTGGATTAAAGATCTTAGGTATCTCATCTGTACTTGGTGCCATCAACTTTATCGTCACAATTCTCAAATGTAAACATCCGGACATGTCCATTGGCCAAGTACCACTATTAGCATGGTCATTTTTGTCATCTTCTTTGATTATTCTAGTTGCAATCCCAACGTTTGCTGCAGCACTGTTAATGTTACTTACTGACAGACTTGGTGTTAGTGGATTCTTTAATCCTGCAATGGGCGGAGATCCAATTGCATATGCACACTTGTTTTGGTTTACGTTTCATCCTGAAGTATACGTACTAGTAATTCCTGCAATTGGAATGATGTATGAAATAATCCCACGATTTTCAAGAAAACCAATTTACAGTTACAACTCTGGAATCTTTGCATTTGTATTGTTATCTATAGTTGGATTTTCGTCATGGGCACATCACATGTATGCAACAGGCATGTCATTTACTGAAAAAACAGTCTTTATGGTAGGAACCCTTGCGGCAGTTCCTGCGTCTGCAATGCATGTCTTTAACTTTATTGCAACAATGTGGAATGGTCGAATCAAATTTTCAACACCAATGATGTGGTCCGTTGGAGGAATTGCATTGTTCTTCTCTGCAGGTGCAGGCGGTGTAGCAAACGCTGCAATGCCATTAGACTTTTCAACACACGATACATACTGGGTAGTTGGTCACTTCCACCTCTTTGTGATGGGCACTATTGCATTTGGCTCAATTGCTTTCTTTTACTATATGTTCCCATATGTTACAGGAAGAATGTACAATGAAACAATGGGCAAAATCCATTTTATCATGTCATTCATTGGAACTGTGCTAGTATTCTTTACACAACACGTACTTGGTTTGTATGGCATGCCAAGAAGAATTTTTGATTATCCTCCAATTCCAGAATGGATTGCTATGAACCAGATTGTTACAGTTGGTGCCATGATTATTGGTGTCAGTATGGCAATCTTCTTAGCAAACATGATTTACAGTTCTGGAAAAGGAAAACTTGCAAATACTGAAGATCCATTTGGTGTAGGTGGCAAGTATTACTATCCATTTGAGGCAAAGAATCCATCACATTAGGAGATAAATGAAATGAGTCACGAGAATAACCAAACAATTTACAGAACAACTTCAGCTAGAACTGGAAAAATGATGATAATTATGTTAGGTATTTGTATTGTCGGTGGAGCGATATTTTTTTCAATGTGGGACTATTGGATTTCAGAGCCAGCTCCAGTTGTTGCAATGATGGCAGGCAGTGATGATCATGCAGCTCCTGCAGCACAAACTGGAAAGACGATCACACAAGATCTTGTATTTATTGAATCATCGGATTTTAGGACTTTGGCATTTAACGCACTACCTGGAGAACCTGATAACAATCCAATAATCAACATGAATGTTGGAGACAAGGTTGTATTCAATGTAGATAATGGAGGAAAATCATTTCACTCTTTTGGTGTTACAAAAGATACTGAAGGATTTGGAGGAATAATTCCTGGAAGTGAAGTTGCAACAGCATCAAACCCATTAAAACCAGGTGAGAGTGGCTCATCAGAATTTATTGCAGGTGAAGAGGGAACATACTATTACATCTGTACCGTTCCAGGTCATAGGGAACAAGGAATGGTTGGGGAAATCATTGTTGGCCCTTCACAAGACGGTGGTTCACAAGCTGCAGCAGCTCCAACTGGTGTATCACATGACTTTACTTTAGACTTTGTAGAGTCTAGTGATTTCAGAACTTTGGCATTTAACGCATTACCCGGAGAAGATGGACACAATCCAGAAATCAGAGTAAATTCAGGTGATGAAGTAACTGTTACATCTAACAATCTTGGTAAATCATTTCATGCATTTGGGGTTGTTACAAATCCTGAAGACTTTAACAGTATAGTAATGGATTCTGCAATTGCGTCTGCATCAAACCCATTAAAACCAGGTGAAGGTGGAAGTGTCACTTTTACTGCTGGTGCACCGGGAACATACTATTACATCTGTACAGTTCCAGGACATGCATTACAAGGCATGCAAGGTAGTTTCATAGTAGAATAGTTTTGGCAATTCAGTTCCTTGCATTAACAACAATGATAGTTTTGTATTCACTGATGTTTATTGGTGGGTATATTTCAGCTGCAGGACTTGGGTTGACCTGTCCTGAATGGCCTTTATGTCCCAACGGAGTAATGCCATCAGAAGAATATCTTATTGAATGGATTCATAGAACAATTGCTGCAACCACTGGAGTATTAGTAATTTCAACTATGGTTGCAAGCCTAATCAACAAGAATTCTGACTTGAAAATAAAAATTACAAGCTCTCTTGCAACTGCATTGGTAATTACACAAATTACACTTGGAGCCTTAGTTATTGACACAAAACTTCATGCAGTACTGGTTGCAATTCACTTGGGAATTGGAATATGGTTATTTGCTATGGTGTTGTTAACCACGTTATTTGCATTTAGAATTTCTAAAATGACTATAAAATCTACAGTTTAGGTTTTTTAAAAATTTTTGGCAGATAAATATAGATCATTATTCCTGTTAATACTAAAGCACCAACAATTATCGCACTAAAGAAAATTATGCCAAATGGGCTCTGAGTTCCCATGTTAAAAGTATAAGTTATGATCCCTTCTTTTCCACTCATATCATACAAGTCAATCTTTACAATATGGTTTCCTTGCTGTCTCCACACATAATCAAAATCCCAATGAGAACCTTCAATGGATTTTGGAGGTATAGTATCTACTTGTTGGTCATTAAAAAAAATTCGAATTCCCATTGTAAATCTGTCCACTTCATTATACTCAAATCCTTCAGTTACTTTAACCAAAAATTGGGATGGTTCTCCAACTTGTGGAAATTCAGGTAATGTGGCTACCTGAACTCTGTACCCAGCCTCAAATTGCTCTGCAGAATTAAACATCGAATGAGCATATGCTTCATCATAAAATGCGGCTGATGAAAATATCAATATCAAGATCAGAAAAACTGATCGCTTTTTAGCCATTCAAAAGATATGCTATTTTACATGAATATATTGTAAATCAATTATTATGGGGAAATCTTCAAAACCTTTAAATCCTTATTGACAAGAAACTCAATCGTTGACCCTCGTAACAAAATCAATCGACATTAAAACACCTGTAGAGAATGTTTTTACCTACTTTGCAAGACCAGAACACGTTTCTGACCAAATCAAAAATGACACAGTAGGTATGACAGTAATTCCTATGGATATCAAAGAAGGAATGGGTGTTGGTACAACCTTTAGAATTATCGGTGACTTTAGCGGTAAACGTCTAGAGTGGGATTGTGAGACAACTGAATTCATTAGAAATGAAAAGATCACAGCAAAACAAATTGAAGGTCCATTTAAGACATGGCAAATTACAAATGAATTCAAAGCGTTAGGAAATAATCTCACTAGAGTAACCATGTCAGTAGATTACGAAATGCCATTTGGTCCACTAGGAGCAATCTTAGATAAAGCAAAATTTGCAAAATCTGCTGAGAGAGGAATGGAAACTGCCCTTTACAACGTTAGAGGTTTACTAGAAGGAAACGGTTCAATTCCAGTTTACATCACACTAGATGCATACCAAAAACTTCTTGCCGAAAAGAAAAAGATGAACGATGTTCCAGTTTCAACTGCACTAACTGCAATCATTGAAAAGTACAATGAAATTGAAGCAAAAACCGAAAACTAAATTTTCATTTATTTTAAAATCTT
>JAOTSS010000044.1 GCA_029864805.1 Candidatus Nitrosopumilus sp.
GTTTTCTGGAAGTTCAGGCAGTTCAGTGTGACTTTCGTTGTTTTGAATATTTTCAGGACCAATTCGTCTTACTCTTTGAGTTCCTATAAGAGTGTCAATATTTCTCTGAATGTCTTTTTCAAGTAAGATATTTTTTAATTTTTCAAGGACTATTTCTTCATTTTCGAATTTTTTAATAGCATATTGAACAAGGATGGTTTTTTCTTCAAAAGAGAATTCAGTCATATCTTTACCAATTCTTTTGGGGCTAAGAATCTTTGGTTGATAAATAGTTAAAATATGATGAATAGTAAATTGTCTTACTTGGTAAGCAAATTACAGCTAATTTCAAATGTACTTACAACTAGAAGATATGCCACGATTGCCATAATTAGCAGTCTAGGATTAGGAATAATCTATTATTTTTTGACAATGTCAATGTTTACATCTCATTTGGATACTACAATGGAGTTAATGCCATATCATATCATTGCATCAGTGGAATTAACAATTATTGTTTCAGTTTTGGCAGGGATCAATTTTGCAATGATGGCATTTAAAATAAAAAGAATGAGAATGATGAATTCCATCAAGGGTAATTCATCAACTGTTTTGGGAGGTGTGTTTGCAGCATTTACTCCAGGATGTCCTGCATGTACGGCTCCACTAGCAGTAATTTTAGGGGCAGTAGGAGGATTATCATTATTTCCGATGCAAGGATTAGAACTGAAATTTATTTCGGTAGGGGTTTTGATTTTTTCCATTTACTGGATTGCAAGAGGCCTTCAAAGTAAAAGTTGTTGTAAAATAGGATGAAGGAATCCAGTTATTTTGCATCATTGAAGAACAAAGAATTTTTAATTCTTCAGCAATTATGTGATAGTTCAATTTCACAAACTGAAAAAGAAAAAATGGAGAAAGAGCTCAAAGAAGTTCGCATAGAGATTAAGAAACTCGAATGAGAGTTTTTGATAAATTGCTACTAGATTAGTTTAGTAAAAAGAGTTTAGTTAAATATGGACCAATGTTTGTTCCAGCATGAAAAAATCACTTTACATGAGTATTTTGGTTCCACTTGATGGTTCAAAATATTCAGAAAAAGCTCTCATACATGCATGTGAAATGGCTAGAAATTACCAATCTCGTTTGATACTTTTGTACGTAGTTGAAAAAACAATTCCAATCAACCTATTAGACAGAAAAGAATATCTTGAAATTTTAAAAAAGTTCGGAAATAAAGTTTTAACTAAAGGAAAAGACATAACCACAAAGCGAGGAGTTGATTCAAAAATAGTCATGAAAGAAGGTAATGTTTCAGCAGAAATTATAAAACTTGCAAAAAAAGAACAATGCAACATGATAATTATGGGTAGCAAAGGTTTAGGCAAAGCTGCAAGATTCTTTCTTGGAAGTGTTTCAAATAAAATGGTAAATAATTCACCCTGTTCTATCCTTATTGTAAAATGATCAATTTTTGTAATATTATTTTACAATCATTACTGGAACAGATGATTTGTGCACAATATGATTAGATACACTCCCAAGAAGTGTTTCCTTAATTCCACTCATTCCCCTTGTTCCAATTATTATAATGTCAAAATTCAATGATTCTGCAAATTTTGTAATTTTGGGTCCAGGTTCACCAAAGTCAATTTTTCTTTCAAATAAAATTCCGTTCTGGGCACATTTTTTCTTAGCAGATCCCATCATTTTATCTGCAGCTAACAAGACAGGCTTTTCAGGATAACTCAAATAATGATATTTTTTTGGAATATTGGAGATGATTGTGATGCCCATTAGTTTAGTATTAGATTTTCTTGCCAAAAAAATCCCCATATCTAGTGCACGTTGAGAATTTTTAGATCCATCAAGTGCAACCAATATTTTGTTAATTTTTTTCTTAATCATTTATTTTTACCAAAAGCACCTTGATGATCACTCAAACAACAAGAGCATTGTTTTGTATAACATTCATCAATTTTTTCATGCCCACACAAGCCACAATGACAAAATACATCATCTCTCATAATGATATATCTCAATCTTGATAGTTAAACCAATTCAAAGTTCTCACATTTGAAAATTAACTGTAATTTTAATCCAAAAATATCTAAATACCAAATTAAGAGAATCAACCAACTTGAAAGAGAATATTTTTACAAAACGTACACTTCTTCTTTTACTTACTGGTATAGGATTAGTTTTGTTTTGGAGAGGCATTTGGGAAATGTCTGCAAAATTCTTTTCTGAAGATATTAGTTTGATTGTAGGATTAATAATTTTAATTTTAGTAGCAATTTATGAGAGAAGGCAGATCTTTCAGTTCTTTGGTGGAGGTAAATAGTCGCTAATATTTAATTAAACAAAATCATGGTTACTGATTTTTGTTAATTCTCACTAATGGTAATTGAATTATTGTTTTTTCTAGCTAGATTGTATCAAAATTCTATTGACATCTATGGATAAAATGGGCATGGTAGTTACATCTGTAGTGGTAGCTGTTGCTTTAGGATTTTTATTAACTGGCGGGACAGGAATTTCTTTAGATATTTCACCAACGATTGAAAAAACAACTACATCAATTAAAGAAACAACAGAAAAACTTAAAGAAGTATCAGAATCAGGCAAAGAAATAGTAGAGAAGACGTCTGAGAAAACTAAACAAGTATCGGAACAGGTAAAAGAAATTGGTCAAGCAGCTAAAGAATTATCTTCATCAAAACTACCTGCAAGATTAGTCAGCATACCATCAGGTACATCTGTTCCAGGTTGTGAAAAAGATGGTATTTGTTATGATCCACCATCATTGATAATTTTTACAGGTGCTGAATTAATTTGGAAAAATAACGATTCATCCGCACATACAGTGACTAGTGGAAATATTGTTGATGGTCCAGATGGATTGTTTGATAGTGGATTGATAATGTCTAATGAAACTTTTTCACATACATTCAATGAGGCAGGAGAGTATGCCTACTTTTGTATGATTCATCCATGGGCCAATGCTTCAGTTACTGTAAAATGATAGTTCTAACAATCTCACTTGAAAATTATTTAATTATAAAATCAAGAAACAAACTGGAAACGATCTTCTTTGTATCCTTCTTGTAATTTTCCCTCTATAGGAATTTTATTTCCACAAAATTTACAACAGTTTTTTTCATCAAGATGCCATTTACGAATACTGAATCCATAACGATTTACAACTATTTCATTACATTCAGAACAATACGTATGCTCCCATTTGTGTCCAGGAACATTTCCTAAATACACGTATTTCAATCCTTGATCTTTTGCAATATGATAATGTTTTTCTAAAGTCTCAATAGGAGTACTAGGATATTCCATCATTTTATAGTCAGGATGAAATCTCAAAAAGTGAATGGGCATTTCTGGTCCAAATTCATCATAGATGAATTTTGAGAGTTTTTTGGCATGTTCTATGTCATCTCCCACTTTGGGTACAATCAGATCAGTGATTTCAATGTGAATTTTTGTTTTGTCTCGAATTTCTAACAATGTATCAAAAATTGGTTGAGGATCAGGCACGCCAATGAATTTTCTTGTGAATTCTTTCTCTGCACTTCCTTTGAAATCCACGGTAATCCCATCAAGAAATTCATTCATCATTGAAACTGATTCAGGAGTGTCATATCCATTTGAGACAAAAACGTTAAACAGTCCTTTTTTTCTTGCAGCAAAACCACAATCACGTGCAAACTCTATGAAAATAGATGGTTCGTTGTAGGTATATGCGATTCCATGTGCACCATACTTGACAGCAGTATTTGCAACATCATCAGGAGTCATATCGATCCCTTCAACTTTACGTCTTTGACTAATATCGGAGTTTTGACAATATTTGCAGAGCCAATTGCACCCAGTTGTTGCAATAGAGTATACTTTACTTCCTGGCCAGTAATGTATCAAAGGTTTTTTTTCAATTGGATCAACGTGACCTGAAATTACTTTTCCATATGCATATAGCTGTAGCTTACCATCCTCATTTCCACGAATTCCACATAAACCAATTTGTCCCTTACCAATCTCACAATATCGTGCACAAGCAGTACACTTTACTTTGTCATTTGGAAGTTTTTCATATAATTCGGCTTCTTTTCCAAGAATGCTTGTCAATGTTTTTTATTGTGTTTTTACATATTTAACAAGTGTGAAGAAAATCAATCAAATTTCTAATGATAATGGAAAAGAATTAGTCAAGATGGCAAGACAGGCAGTTGAAAGATATCTAAAAAATAATTTAAAAATTAATGACTTGGAATTTAATTCAAAATTTAATTTTGAGTCAGGAGTTTTTGTTACAATTAACAAAAGAAATACATTGAGAGGATGTATAGGGTATCCAATTCCAATTAGAAAATTGGCTGATGGGTTAATTGATGCTGCAATTTCTGCTGCTACACAAGATCCTCGATTCACACCAGTGGATATCGATGAATTAGATCAGGTTATTTTTGAGGTAACTGTACTTACCTCACCTATTGAGATTATTGCTGATCATCCAAATGAGTATCTTTCAATAATTAAAGTTGGCAGAGACGGGTTAATTGTAGAAAATGCTTACACATCAGGCTTGCTTTTACCACAAGTTCCAACAGAGTATGGTTGGAATGTCAAAGAATTTCTTGAATTTACGTGTAAAAAAGCTGGACTGGGTAAAGACGCATGGAAAGACAAAACAACCAAAGTGTCTAGATTTGAAGGGGTCATATTTAAAGAAGAGACTCCAAATGGTAAAATCGTTCGAGAATCATCTAATGATTTTTTATAAAATAATGGGCAATAGGAAATGTTGATTAGAGAACCAGTTGTTGCAGGACAGTTTTATCCAGATAGAAAAGAAGAGCTAAAAAACATGATAAAATATTGTTTTGATCATAAATATGGTCCAGGAAAGCAAATCAAAGAATCATCTGAGCAGATCTACGGAATTATATGTCCACATGCAGGATATGTATACTCTGGGCCTACTGCATGTCATTCTTACAATGCCATATCATTACAAAACCCTGAACTTGTGATTATTATAGGACCAAATCATTTTGGAGTTGGAAAAAATGCCGCAACCATGATTGATACAAATTGGAAGACGCCATTAGGGCTAGTTGAGGTAGATTCAGATTCTGCTCAAGAGATTGCAGAAAAATCCAATGTCATTGAAATTGACAATTATTCGCATTCACAAGATCATAGTTTAGAAGTACAAATTCCAATGTTGCAAGCATTGCTTTCAAATGAATTTAAAATACTTCCAATTATTTTACTTACACAAGATTTGGAAACTGCAAATAATGTAGGAAATGCAATGTCTGAAATTGCAAAAAAGAAAGATTCGATTATTGTTGCCTCATCAGATTTTACACATTATGAAGAAAATTCTTTTGCCCATCTTCAAGACAAAGCATTGATTGAACCTATTTTGGATATGGATGTTAAACAATTTTATCAAGTATTAAGAGAAAAAAGAGTTACAGCATGTGGATTTGGTGCAATCGCATCTACAATGATTGCGTGTAAGAATTTAGGTGCAACAAAAGGAGTACTTCTTAGTTATGCAACTAGCGGAGATGTATCAGGAGATACAGATTCTGTTGTAGGATATGGAGCGATAAAATTTGTTTAATAAAAATAACCAATATTCAATTATTGAAAAAGCCAATAATTTTAATTCAGATTCATTGTAAAAGAAAGACCAGATTGCTCAAATCCTAATTTCTTATAGAATATGTGAGATTCCTTTCGTTGATTACCAGATTCAAGCCTAATTCTATGACATTTTTTCTCTTTTGCAATGGATATACAAGAATGGATTATCTTTTTTCCCACTCCTTGATTCTGGAATTCTTCACGAACAATTAATTCTGGAATGTACAATTCCAAATAATTTTGATTAAGTCTTGGCAGAAAAATTATGCTTATCATTGCAATTATTTCAGCATCAAGTTGTGCAAGAATAATTTTTTTATCAAAATCAGCAATGTATTTTTTTACTAATTTCCTAAAGGATTCAACATCAGAATCTTTTTGTGGTTTTGGACGTCCAAGTTCATAAAGCAATTCAAGAATAATAGAAATATCATTACTTGAAGCCTCCCTAACATCTATGTTTTTCATGTATAGATTGTTTAATTATACTTTAAGAACTGCGTGATACAAATTACTTTGAAGAACATGGAAGAGAATATAGGACAAATAGTTATGCCAGCACTAATCATTGCAGCCGTTGGGATTTTTGTGGGGTATAGAATTTGGATTCTTTTTAGAAAATAGTTCTGTTTGTTGGCATCAGGCAAAAAGCTAGATCAAGGTTAAATATTATTTTGACGTATTGATTGTAACGAGGAGCTTTTCTTCTGCGTAGTAGAATGATAGATTTGGAAAACAATTCATGTTATGGTAATCGTTTCTAAATTCTTATGTTTTCCAAGTATTTCTCGTTGTTTTAATTTGAAGAAATTATGTTTTAATTTATAATTTCTTTAATAGAGTAAATCTAGATTTATCAGGGTCTATATCTTCATGCATATCCACATTGCTTACAATTCGTACATTGTAGTTTAACCATCTTTTGTAGACATTTCGAAATTTATGATTTTCATCTATCTTTTTTTCTGTTTCTTCAAATTTTTCACAATTCATAATATATTTTCTAGCAACTCTATACATTTCCGTAATTCCTTTGTCTAACGTATCATCATCTAAATAATTCAATAATTGATGTGTGAAGACAAAATCAATTGAAGAATCCTCAAAGGGCAAATCAATAATATTTGCATTCTTAAAATTTGCAAAGGGCATCTTTCCTTTTGCAATATCTAATGCATTATCATTAAGATCAACTCCATGAATTTGAAAAGTGTCAGGAAAAAGTCTTAAATCGATTCCAGTACCGCATCCTATCTCTAATACGCTTGTGCAATGTAAAGAAGTAGCTAAATCTAGGGTGTATTTTGAAAATTCTTCATTATATCTTACTTCATTTTCATTAGTATAATTGTCCCAAAATTCCTTGTTGTAATTCACATAATTATTCAAACAAAAGTAGTATTTGATACTAATTGTTCAATGCCGACATTTGCATGGAATAAGTTGTGTATCAAAAGTACAATCATGTGGACCGTCTGACTTGCCTTGTGTTGGGATTTCTTTCATGCAATCTTCGTGACGTCCCTTTCTGCAGAACCAACAAATTTCACGAGTTTCACCAGGAGTACAGGAATCCATAACTTTTAATCAATTTTGTGGGTAAAAAACTTCGTGGAAAATCAGATAAATGTTAACCAAGGTAAGAATCTTTCATCTTTTCCCATTACCACATCAGAAAATGATTTTTGAAGTGCTTTGGTGATGTTGCCCATCTTTCCATTTCCTATTTTCACTTGATCTATCTGAGTTACCGATTTTACTTCAGCTGCAGTTCCAGTCATAAAAATTTCATCAGCAGCATAAAGATCATCTCTTTCAAGATCTCTCTCAATTACAAACCCGCTATTCTCTTCAATGATTTGTATAACGCTATCTCTTGTAATTCCTTCTAACCCACCTGCTGAAAGTGGAGGTGTTTGAATAATGTCATCTTTTACAACAAATATGTTTTCAGCACTTCCTTCTGCAACTTTACCATTAGAATTTAGCATGATGGCTTCATCATAACCATTATCTAATGCTTCCATTCTTGCAAGTGCAGCATTTGCATAATTTGATGCAGCTTTTGCTTGCATAGGTTGAGACCTTGAATCAATTTTTATCCAGCTTGACATTTTACATTTTGCTCCAGAGAATTTACCTGCTTTTGATTCGCCCATCTTCCACTCCCAGCATGCAATGGAAACATCTACCTTATTTGCAGTAGGAGTTAATCCCATAGTTCCATAGCCATAATATGCCAGTGGTCTAATGTATGATTCTTTAAGTCCGCTAGCTTTGACAGTTTTGATTATTGCATCTGTAATTTCTTTTTTTGTAAATTGCATTTTCATTGAATATAATTTTGCAGATTTAAAGAATCTGTCAATGTGTTCTGGTAATCGAAATATTGCTGAACCACTAGAGGTATCATAACATCGAATCCCCTCAAAGATTGATGTTGAGTAATGTAATGCATGAGTTAGTACATGGACTTTGGCATCTTTGAATGGTACAAGTTTTCCATTCATCCATATTTTACCAACTTCATTCATAGGAGTCGAAAAAAACACTGCTAATTTAAAGAATTATCTTTTTTTGCGTATTTACCCAATTGGAAAGTAAATATCAGATAAATAATTAATGATATTATGGAGTGGACACTGGGTTTTGTATCAATAATTCTTTTAGTAGTGGGATTAGTAGGTCAGGCTTTTGAGATGAGAAAAATTCGTTTAACTACATACAAAGATGAGGATTTAGGCTCAGCAAATATTTTCATGAATAAGAAAAATCTAAAGTGGTACGCTATATTGGGAGTAGGAATTGTATTATGGTACGTATCTGAGCGTATGTAGATTATCTATATAGATCAGCTCTATATACTAGAAATTACAACATATAGTATCGCGTGTTTAGGGTAACGCCCGGACTGAATCTAGATAATGGTCCAAGAACAAACCCTCGATGGCGCTTACAGGTGTAAAAGCCCGTACGCCACACTTTCATTAAATAAAATTGATTTGTGAGATTTCTTGATGAATTGCTTTGATGGCGGTTTTTATGTTATCATCTGCATCTTCTACAACAATAATAATTCGAGAGGTTTCTTCTTGTGCATCCATATTCAATATATTTAATCCAACATTACCAATTTTTGCACTTGTCCTGGATGCAACTTGCTGAACTCTCCACATCTCATCTCCGATTAGTGTAATTACACCTCTGTTGTATGTTATTGTTGCAAGAGAATCAAATCCCAGTAAATATTTTTCATTTCTTTTAACATAATCGCCATCCAGAAATAAAATTCTAGAAAACTCAATTCCATCTTTTGTGAATGGTGAAAGTATTACAAACTCACTGTAACGCTTGTCTTTTTCTAATGATGTTAATAATTTTTGAACGGAGTTAGTTTCAATTCTAAAGATTGCGCAATTTTCTTTTCCTGTGACAATTTTGATTGGATGCCCTTTTTGTTCATCCAACGTTCTCTTTATGGTAGTAATTTTTTCAGGACTATTCATGTTTGTGATAATTATTGGTAGGTCTACGCCATTTTCTACAATTTCTTTTATTGCAACCGGATCTAAAATTTTCATTCCAAACATTCCTGCCAATCTTGCTTCATTGTATGATAATTGTGAGACTTCTCTTAGATCAGATTCTACAATTTTTGGGTCTGCAGATACTACTGCACTATCTTTTTCAAAATCTATACTTGTTTCATATTTTTTGTGAAATAATATTCCAAGATCTGCTGCCGTTCTGTCTGATCCCCCACGCTCATACGTGGTTGTAACATTATCAACGGTTTTCCCAATAAATCCCCCTATAGCAACTACTTCATTTTGATCTACTAATTGTGTGATTTTAGCCATATTTTCTCTAGATTTAGAGGCGATAAAATTAGTGGATTCTATATTATTATCTGTAATTATTGGCCAATCATCGAATTGTACAGAATTAGATTTTATGCCATTGCTTTTTAGAATATAGTTCATTACGTGAGACATTAAAATCTCGCCAGAAAATGCCAAAGCCTTTGAGCGAACTTCATCAACAAATTCTTTTGAATTAAATGCTTCATCAAGTGCTTTTTGGGCCTTTTCTAGATTAGAATTAATAGTACTTTTACAATTTTCCTTGTTTTCAGAATTTACCATTTCAAGAATTTTCTGATAAGTGGATTTTACAATATCTAAAGATGGGTTTTTTTCATTCTCTGCGTTTCTTCCTTGTTCTAAAATAACATCAGTTAGTGAACGTTTTTTTCCATTTGATATAGTAAGAGGCGCAGAAAAAACTGCAATAACCTTGGAATCTTTTTTTAAATTATTGATACGTTGAATGATTTTTGGGATTAATGCACCATCAGGGCCTATTGCACTTCCACCAAATTTGGCAACTACTAGTCTAGTCATAGTACCTTACCAAAACTAAGTGGCCTTCTATTAAGCATTTGATTGTTAGATTAATTTTTCAATAATATCAGATGCAATCTTTGCACCATCTGTATTTATTTGATTTCTCTTTTCTTCGAGTTTTTCTAAAATTAGAGCATCTAATCTGTGAATATCATCAAAAACAAATCCTTGTTCTCGTGCATTGTCTTCTTGTTCAAAATGACCTTTTATAGGAATGAATATTGCCGGTGTGCCATATGCATTTGCTTCGTCTATTGTTGATTTTCCAGCAAGTGAAATTAACAAATCTGATGCAAAAATCAGCTCGTGTAAATTATCAACAAACCCCAAATTTGTAACATTTTCAAATTTTCTAGTAACTGCTGGACCAGATACTAGTATAACTTTGATGTCTTGATTAATTTTTGAAATAGATTCTAATGCCTTTTCAATTAGAAATAGTCCTGCATTTGTTCCACCTATGGAAACAATAATTATTTTTCCTTTAAATGAGAATTTTTCTCGTAATTCATCTCTTGAATAATTTGTAGTTCTAACAATTGGTCCTACTCTTTTTATATTATCATTATCATCGCCATATTCAGGAAGAATCACTAGATCACATTTTTTACAAATTTCTTGCATAGACTTGTTCATTTTTTTCTCAATTAATGATGCTAGCCCTTTTGTAAAACGAGTTTCTAAGATATCTGTAATCAATATTGTTGGAATTTCCATTAGCTGTGCAACAGTCAATGATGCAAAATCTTCATCACTGATTACTAAATTTGGATTATTAGTTAGCAGGATCTTCTCTGAGATACTTTTACATTTTTTGTAATAATTATAATAATTCCAAAGCCATTTTGTAGGATTCTTTAGAGTGCCATTTTCAATAATAAATGAAGGAGGATTATATACGTCTTGAACTGTAAAATGTAAATTTTTGAGAATTTTTGCAGCTCCACTTCCAGTTACAAAGTCTGTTGAAATATTTTCAAAATTATTTACAATTGCAATATCTCTAGTTACATGTCCTAATCCAATAGGACTAGAAAAAAAATTACAAGTATTCATGTAATTCTAACTTTTTTTATCAAATTTCTAGATTATCCCATGTCTGAAAGTTTAAATGGATTTTAACAAGGTAGGTTTCTGGGCTCATAGTCCAGGTCGGTTATGACGTCGCCCTTACACGGCGAAGATCCGGGGTTCAAATCCCCGTGGGCCCATATGAACTTCTTATAATATGATTTTTGTAAAAAAATTATGCTTTGAATGAATTTCTAAGTAAAATAGGGGCAATGAATATTGTAGCTAAAATCACAAAAATAATTGTAGAATAAATCTCATCTGAAAGTACTGAGAATGCTAATCCAATTCCTGCAATAATAAAAGCTACTTCGCCTCTAGCAACCATTCCATATCCAATTAGAAAACCACTTTTCTTGCTTTTTAGCAAGAAGGATGCTGGAATACCACATCCAAGAACTTTGGAAAATACTGCAACTACCAAAATTACTGCAAACAAAACCCAATTTATTGAAGAGATTTGTGTAATATCCACATGAGCTCCAATTATAGCAAAAAACAACGGAGCAACAATAACCTTTAATCTTCCAACAAACTCACGCACTTGAACTGCTAGTTTAGAACCAGCTAATCCCATACCTGCTGCAAATGCCCCAACAATAGGATTCAATCCTACACTAGCTGCAATGGCAGCCAAACCAAATGCTGAACCCAATGCAATTCCTTGTCTTGTTCCTCTAGATTCTAGTGTTGTAGGATGAGTTTTTGAAACAACATGAACTATTTTTGGTAACAGATACACTGCACCAAGTAAAATCAAAATCCAAAATCCTATCTCAGTTATAGTAGTTATTGCAACTGATTCTATTGTTGGAACTGTTTTCAAAGCTACAATAGAAATCACTGCTGAAAGAATTGCAAGACCTAGCACATCATCTAATACTGCCGCATTTACCAAAATGTTTCCTTCTTTTGATTTTTCCTTTCCAAGTTCTTCTAAAATTACAACCGATACCGCAATACTTGTTGCACTAAGTGTTGCACCAATTAATACAGCAACAGTCCAGTCAAATCCCATCCAAAGCACAACAAAGTATCCTGCCATAAGAGGAACAATGACACCAAAGACTCCAATAATTGCAGCCTTTGGTCCTGCCTTGATTAGATCATGAAATGTAAAGTGTAATCCTGCTGAAAACAAGATAATGATTCCAGAAATTTGCCATAATGCCAACATTACTTCATTTAACTCAACAATCGGTCTTTCAAAAATGGGAATTACTCCACCCAGTGCAGTAGGTCCAAGAATAATTCCTGCAAATACAAATCCAACGACTTCTGAGATCTTAAAATGAGAACAGAGTCTTCCTAAAAGTAATGCAGGTAAGACTAGAAACAAAACCCCAATTATTGTAGGAACTACATCAAACTCTGATACCATTTATTGAATATTTTCTATAATTTTCCAATAAAACCCTGGTTATGATTTGCACAGATGAAAGTTATTTCTCACACCTATCTGCGTCCACTTTCATCCCCAAAATGGTAGGTGAATCCACGTGGGGCCCATACCCTATATTCGGACTCAAATAGACGCACTCGTGCCTATAATATGGAAATATCATTTGATGAAGTAATTCTATTTCTAAATCAGGACTTTAGGAACCAATATTGCTCATTCTGAACACGGGATCATAAAGTACCATGAAATTATTCAACATAGCTTGGAATTTAATTTTGGTGAATTGTAGAAAATAAAATCATTGATAATTCTCACAATTTCAGATGTGTAAAAGTGAAATTGATTATTATACTTGATTTGATTTGTTTCGGTTAGTCGACATGGCACAAAAGAAAAAGGAATTGAAAAAACGAGAGAATCTTCAGTGTCATTGGCATTGTCCTTGTGAAGATTGTAGAACTGATGAAAATCATCAATATGCTTAAGTTCATACAAAAATTTAGAAATCAACTAATTTGCAAAGATCATTTGAATGACAAAAAAGGTTCAAGCCTCTAAGTAATAGAATTTAAAAAGACTGAATTAGGAATTTGTTATTTTAGAGTTGAATGATATTTCGATTAAGCAACCATTGTAATATTATAGAGTATTCATCATCAGAGATTTCATTGTCAACCCATGATTTAGCATTAGTCTTAATCCATATTGGAATTTTAGATTCAGAATAATTTGGGCTTTTTGGAAAAGGAATCTGAACCAGTTGTTCTTTGATTAGAAATCCCATTGTTTTTGCATATGTTTTATCATCTATTGAATCTTCAATCCACAGTTTTGTGGGTTGTTTTATCCAAGATGGTATTTGAACAATGTTATACCCAATAGTTACAATAAAAGATGCTCTATTAGTATTGCCAGCAGAATCTTTTGTTTCACATCTGACAATTGTCTTACCTAATTTGAAAATAGCGCCTGAAATTTTATCACATTGAACCTGAACTTTTCCATCTACATTGTCTATTGCTTCCACTTTGAAATCAACTTGGATAGGATTTTTGGATAAGATGTAGATATCGTTAGGAATGAAAAGTTTAGGAGACTCATAATCAATAATTTTAGATGGATTTTCTTGCATATCTCCTGATGCAGTTGTAGAAAATAGTGATATTGACAAGACTGTAACTAAAAACAATCCCAGTTTTTTATTTCCCAAGTTTGATTTTTCCATATTCATGACTCCATTTTATTGAATTAAACATTGCGTCATAATTATCAGTGACAAGACATGATAATTGCATTCAATCATATTTTGTTTGTATGAAGATCCTCAGATGTCTATTGGTGGTGGAATAGTTCATTTTGGTTTTCATATTGCAAACTTCGATCAAATTATGGATAGATGCAAAGAATTGAATGTTGAAGTTCTTTATGGTGGACCTATTAAATTTGAAAAATCAAGATCTGTTTACATCAAAGATTCTAGTGTATATGATATTGAACTCAGTGAAGTATTCGGCGGCGGACTAAAATTAGATATTGCGCTTTATCTGCATCAATTTTAATCCCCAAAATTGCATGTGAGTTTCGGAAGTTTAACTTGTTCTAAAAAATTTAGGATTATTGTTTGTCAATATTTGAAATTTCTTGCTCTATTGCAGTAGGGAATTTCATTACTCCTCTGTACCAAAAGTTATACTCCGTCATCTCATCACGGTCAAAAGTATGTTCTTTGACATCCTCGTATAGTTCTAATTCGGATTCAGCGAGTTTCTCAAGATCTGCCAAATATTCTTCTATGGAGATTTCATTTGCAGAATATTGTTCTTTTAGAGACTGGTATGTATTTTGTATAACGTCATATTTGTCTCGTAATTCTTGTGTAGTATACTCATTTCCAAGATCAATTAGTTCTAGTTGAATTATCTCTTCAACAAATATTACTTGTTGAGTTCTTTGTTTTTGTTCAGGATAATACCAATCAGGATTTTTTGGATTAAAGAATCCAGTAACCTGAACATGTTCAAGATTTTCTGGTAATTGTATTACATTGTATAATTCAACACTAATTACCCGGGTAATTCTGGATAATCTTTGTCGGTAACTAACACAAATTCTGGCTCCACATCACTTTGTGGGGCTCCTGATGGTGGATCATAGGATTTTATCTTTCCGCTTACTGTTACATAGGCTAGACCTTCAGGCACATCATGAACTTTGACTCTTGTTAGTGGAATCACAGTCTCTGAACCTGTTCCGATAAATTCTATCTGATTCTGAACAAGATTATTTCCAACAATTACTGCAACTATAACTACGATTCCTATGCCAAGTCCAATTAGGATTATCTTATTCAGAACATTCTCCTTAATGTTTTATTGTTATATGTTCCGAACTAATCATGCAGTTATTTCCATAAGTCTTTCCATCCATTCCACATACTGGTGCATATTCTAGTGTACATGCAAAGATCGGCATAAATGTCTGCCATCCTCGCTCTTTTAGTGAATTTACTGATTGTGGTTTGATGCATGCAGGAGAACCATCATGAGACTTGAACATTTGTTTCAAACCTTCGGCACAAACAACATGTGTTGCTGAAATTCCTGCATTACTTTGCTGTAATGGTTTGAGGTATGGTTGTTCTATGCCATCCATGACATATACTTTTCCAGGATATATTCCAGGACCACATCTATCATTTAGTACACAGATCTTGCCTAATGGAACAAATCCAGGGGCACATGTATTTTTGTATGGAATATGGTCTGTTGTCAATTCTTGTTTAATAATTTCAATTAATTCATATTTTTTGCTTGAAGCATCAGCTGGTGGATTTTCAATATCGGTTATCCTAACAGAAATCTGATAAGAATTTCCTTGAGAAAATGAAAATCCTTCAATGTTATCATAAAAACTTAGCCATTCAGAATGTTGGTTTTCTCGAATTTGCATACATTTCTGTGGTCCAACTCCTACACAATCAACAAGATGAGGATGAATGAAGAAGGTAGTTGTTTCTTCAGCATAAGAGAAAGTAGTTGTAAAAACTGTAATGCATAGTACTGCACTAATTATTCCAATATTCACGATTGTAAATTCTAATTCGTATCTTTATCAGGTTTACTATTCAGTATTGAAAAATTTGTAAATGTTGTCACAAGGAATTTGAAAATTGAGCGGGTCTAAAGGGATTCGGACCCTTGACAACCGGATTAAGAGTCCGGTGCGCTACCTGGCTGCGCCATAGACCCACCAAAATGGGTATGCCCAGAGTTGTTATTAATCTTAAGATTTTAAAATAAATGAAAATTTAGTTTTCGGT
>JAOTSS010000088.1 GCA_029864805.1 Candidatus Nitrosopumilus sp.
TAAATTAATTATTTTTTTTGCATAGTCTTCGCTTCTTCCACCAGTTGTAAGAATTACTGTGTCGTTTCCCATTGCAATAGCTACATCTAGATTTTGTCTGATTGATGCCGCATATGATGCTGTAGAAAATGGAATTACTATTCCACTCGTTCCTAAAATAGAAATTCCATTTACAATTCCTAATCTTGGATTATCTGTTTTTGGACCTAATTCTCTTCCTTTAGGAACAGAAATAATAATTTTAATTCCTTTTTTTAAAAGAATTTGTTCTCCGACGTCTCTTAAATTTTCAATAATCATTCTTTTTGGAATCGGATTAATTGCAGGTTTGTTTATCTCCAATCCTAAGCCAGGTTTAGTAACAATACCAACTCCTTCTCCTCCATCTATTTCAATTTGATTTATTTTTTCTGTTAATGATAATTCAACAATTATTTCTGCACCATGTGTTACATCAGGATCATCTCCACCATCTTTAATTACAGAACATTTTGCTTTATCCGATTCAAATTTGCAAGAATATAATGGAATTTTAATAAAAGAACGTTTTGGTAACAAAATTTCTACATTTTCTATTTTTTCTTGACCTAAAATTGATAATAATGCCGCCTTTGCTGCTGCAGTTGCAGAACTCCCTGTAGTATAACCTGTCTTTAATTTTGTTTTTTCTTCCATATTTTTTGTATTTATTTTACTGTATTAACTCTTGTTTGATAATTTTTCAATTTTTTCAAATAGATTTAAAATTAAAACTTATTTGAGATAATTGTGAATAAATTTAAAAAGATAATTGTGACTGGAGCAAGTGGATTTGTTTCAAGAAATCTTAGAAAATATTTGTCTAAACAGAACATTGAATTAATTTCAATATCCAGAAATAACTTTAAACAATTCAAATATGAATCAAAAATTATTTCAAAAAATTATAATGAAAAAAATCTTCTTAAAAAAATTAAAAACTCTGAAACTTTAATTCATCTTGTTGGAATTGGAAAACAGTCTGTTGACATTGATTATAATTTAGTAAACACTGAATTTACCAATCGTATAGTAAGATTAAGTAAAAAAGCAAAAATAAAAAAAATTATTTATCTAAGCGGTTTGGGAGTTTCGGCAACAACTTCTTTAGGATATTTTATTTCTAAATATAACTCAGAAAAAATAATAATTGATTCTGGAATCAATTATACTATTTTTAGGCCATCATATATTGTTGGAAAAGATGATTTGCTTTCAAAATCTCTATATAAACAAATCAAGAATGGGCAAATTAAAATTCCTGGTTCCGGAAGTTATATGATTCAACCAATTCACATTAACGATGTTGTTAAAATTATTTTTAAATCAATCACTGATGAAAAATTTCAAGATAAAATTATTGATCTTGTGGGTCCTGATAATATTACTTTTGAGAAATACGTTAAACTGTTTTCTAAAGAAACTAATACTATAGTTAAAAAAATTGATTTAGAAACTTCTTACTATGATGCAATTACTAATCCAAAATCTGATTTTGGAATTGATGATCTCAATATTTTGATTGGTAATTTCAAAGCTAATCACAATAAACTAAAAAAACTTACTGATATGAAATTTGAATCTGTGGTGAAACTATTAAAGTCCGGACAATTGCTTTAGTGTTTTAGCCTTGTCAGTTTTTTCCCAAGTAAATTCAGGCTCATTTCTTCCAAAATGACCATATGATGCCGTTTTTTTATAAATAGGTTTTTTCAAATCTAAATTAGATATAATTCCTGATGGTTTCATATCGAAATTCTTTCTAACTAATTCTTCAATTTGATTTTCTGGAATTTTATTTGTTCCAAATGTGTTAACATAAAGTGATACTGGTTCTGCAACTCCTATTGCATATGCCAGTTGTACTTCACATCTATCTGCTAGTTCTGCTGCGACAAGATTCTTGGCAATGTATCTGCACATATAACATGCTGATCTATCAACTTTGGACGGATCTTTTCCTGAAAATGCTCCCCCCCCATGTCTTCCAAATCCTCCATAAGTATCAACAATAATTTTTCTTCCTGTTAAACCTGCATCTCCATGTGGACCACCAATTACAAACTTTCCGGTTGGATTGATATGGATTTTGATTTCATCATTCCAAAGACTTCCTAAAGTAGGCTTGATTACTTTATCTATTATTTTATCTGCAATTTCTTTTTGAGAAATTTCTGGTGCATGTTGTGTCGAAACTACAATGGTTTCAATTTTTGTTGGTTTGTTATTTTCATATCTTACAGAAACTTGTGTTTTTCCATCAGGTCTAACCCAAGGCAAAACATGCTTTTTTCTGACCTCAGCTAATTTCTGTGCAAGTTTTTGTGACAGTAAAATTGGCATTGGCATAAGCTCTGCTGTTTCATTTGTAGCATAGCCAAACATTAATCCTTGATCTCCTGCACCTTGTTCTTTTTCTTCAGTTGCTGTTACGCCCTGACTGATATCTGGACTTTGAGAATGAAGTCGTAAAGTTATCTCACAAGTTTCTGTATCAAACATCAAATCTTTATTGTCATATCCTATATCTCTAATTGTCTTTCTAACTAATTCTTCTTGAGATTTTTTATCAAAATTTGCTTTAGATGTCACCTCTCCTGCAACTGCCACAAAATCTGTGGTTACCATTGTTTCAACTGCTACTCTTGAATCTGGATCTTGTTTAAGAAATTCATCTAAGAATGCATCTGAAATATTATCACATATTTTATCTGGATGCCCCTCTGTTACTGATTCAGATGTAAATAGAAAATTACTAGTCATAAAATCGCCCTGTTAACTAGAGTTCGTTTTCTAGTTTGATAAATAACACATTATTGCCCCTTACGATTACTCTTCCATAATTTGCAATTGTTTTACCATCATGAAGCTCTTCAGCATCAGTCATAATCAAATTCATATATGAATCGACATTGTCCATCTTTCCTTTATACTCTACTTCGTTTTTCAGTCTTACTGTAACTTTCTTCTTTGTACTTTTTTGAAGAGTTGTTAAAGGTCTTTTTGCACTATTTGATTGGGACACTAATTGTTCACTTGTTTTCAAACCTTCTTCTCTAGAATAAAAGCCTTACCTCCTTTGTGAAAATTGAAATTCTTTAAATTTTTTCTTCTTTTTCTAATAATTATACAAATGCTCTCTACTGGTTTACAAAAATTAGATGAATTCTTATCTGGAGGAATTCCTAATGGCTTGATCGTTGATATTTTCGGTGGAAATGGAGTTGGAAAAACTCAACTTCTCTTACAATTATGTATCAATTCAATTAAAAATGGTGGAAATGTTTTGTATTTGGATACAACCGGTGGATTTAGACCTGAAAGAATTTTAGAAATTCAAAAACAATCTGGAATAGAATTTAATTTTCTTGAAAAAATTACTGTGTCCAGAATTAGAAATACTTCAGAACAAATTAAGTCAATTAATAATTTTACAAATAATTCTTTTTCTTTAATAGTAATTGATAATATTACTGATTTATTTTCATATGAATACAAAAATGATGAATCAATTTTCGAAAAAAACTCATTATTTATGAAATATATGAATCAACTATCCAGATTTGCAATTACTAATAAAATTCCAATTGTGATTACCAATATGATTAGAATTCTTGAAAATAAAGAAGTAGAAAATATGAAAAGTGCAGTTGATCCTTTCACTCATATCAAAATTCATCTTTTTAAAAATTCATCAAAATTTCAAGGCCAAATTTATTGGGCACTTGATAAAAAATACTTTTCATACACAATCAATAAAATGGGCTTGTCTCATAATTCTGAAGATATTTAACAGTCATTCATAACATTTTATCAATGGCAGGAATTTTTGATTTAATTCCAATAATCACTGTTGTACTTTTTGTACTTGGATTGATAGGTGTTATTGTTTATGCAAGATTACAAAGAAACACAACAGATGAATCAGATTCTTGAATCTTTATTTACAAAGTTTGGATTTTCTAAACTAACTGAAATTCAGAAACAAGCGTCACCGTTTATTTTACAAAAAAAAGATTGTTTAGTAATTGCTCCAACCGGTTCTGGAAAAACGGAATGTTCTGTAATCCCTATTTTTTCAATTTTAAAAAATTCTAAAAAACAAGGAAAAATAAAAGCTCTTTATGTTACCCCACTACGCGCATTAAATCGTGATGTATTTAGAAGAATTACAAAATATGCTCAAGAAAATGGATTATCTATTGAAATCCGACATGGAGATACAACTCAAAAAGATCGGCGAAAAATCAATGAAAATCCTCCAGATATTCTAATTACAACGCCTGAAACTCTTGTTATTCTTTTGACACAAGCCAAAATGCTTGATGCATTATCTGATTTAGAATGGATTATTATTGATGAAGTTCATGAATTACTTTCTAGTGAAAGAGGCGCTCAACTCTCATTGAGTATTGAAAGATTAGAATTCAATTCAAAATACACTCTTACAAAAATAGGATTATCTGCTACAGTTGGCAATTTTAAAGAAGCAGGAAAATTTGTTGTTGGTACTAAAAGAAAATGTGAAATAATTAGAGATATATCAGTAAGAAAATATGATGTAGAAATAAAATATGTAGAAGGAACAATTTCTGATGTTGCAGAAAAAATTATTGAATATGTTTTACAATTAGAATCAGATTCCCCTATCCTTCTATTTACTAATACAAGAGGAGAAGCAGAATTTCTGGCATCAATTTTGAAAGATAAATCTTCTATTCCTATTGAATTACATCATGGTTCTCTCTCAAAAGAAGTCCGAGAAGAAACTGAATCAACTTTGCGCGAAGGAAAACGAAGTATCGTTGTATGTACATCTTCTTTGGAATTAGGATTAGATATTGGTTCTGTTGAATTAGTTATTCATTATGGTTCACCTAGACAAGTCTCAAAATTTGTACAAAGAATTGGAAGAAGTAGACACAATCGTGATGCATCAGCGAAAGGATTAATCATCACTAATAATTCAGATGATGAATTTGAAACAATAGCAATACTTGATCGTATTAAAGAAGGTTCAATTGAAGAACAAAAAATTCATGATGGCTCCCTTGATGTTTTGGCACATCATTTAGTTGGATTTGCTATGCAAAGTGGTGAAATTTCAGTCGAACAAGCTTTTAATTTGGTTACAAAAGCATACCCATTTAGAAATTTACAAGTGAAAGATCTTACAGATGTGTTAGATTTACTAGATTCCAATTATCTGATATTTTTTGATCGAACAAAAATGACTTTTTGGAAGAAAGGACGTTCATTCAAATATTATTTTGAGAATCTTTCTACAATTCCAGATATTTTAAAATT
>JAOTSS010000089.1 GCA_029864805.1 Candidatus Nitrosopumilus sp.
ATGTTTCTGTATGATGCCCTCTGCAATTTGTTTTCCTTTGTTTGTAAGATTGATCCCATGGTATTTTTCATATTCCAAAAATCCATTTTCATCTAATCTTTGAAGCATCTTGGTAACACTGGGTGCGCTTACATTCATGTATCTTGAAATATCTAGTGTTGTAGCGTATCCTTTTAATTCTACTAATTCTGCAATTATTTCTAAATAATCCTCCTTTCGTGTACTTGAACGAGTTCTTTCTAATTGATGGGCTGCTTTGATAGAATCTAATCTTTTAGAATTTTTGATTTTCATGTGGTCTTTGTTACTGCATCAAATCCAATATAATTGGGTGTCTTTTCAGTTGATTTTAGCTACTCTTTGTTGACTTGAAAGTGACCGTTGTTGATCTTTGTTTGTTATCTAATTTCTTCTAAATTAACAATGAAATGGTTGATCCTCTAAAGGAACGTCTAGATAAATTGAGAAAATTCTCTGATTCAGCTAAACGCAGAGCAAATTTGTATTCTGAAATTACAAATATTGGTGATAAAAATACTGCAAATTCATTAGGTGCACTTCAAAAAGCTCCTGCACCAGGCAAAAAACTCCAAAAAATTGGATTTTTGATGTTATGGATTCCTGAACCTACTGGCATTACGTGTGCAATTGGAGGTCCTATGATAGTTGCAGGACGCTATCTTGATAAAAAATACAATGGGTCCACACTGCATGATGTTGGTCATCAGACAAAAAATACAATGTCCTCAATTAGAGACTTTAAGAATTCTGTAATTTGACCTCCTTTAGTTTTTAAAAGGATTGGAACAAATTCCACTATGACAACTAGGGCACAAGCGCTAATTCCTGTTACTATTGCTGCTGTAATTATTGGTGCCGTTGGATTGATGACTCTTCCAAGTGATAGTAAATTAGAATCCGTCGAATTCCCAAGGGGCACTATTATGGTGGATGATGTTCCTCTTGAAGTACAAATTGCAGATTCCGAACCCAGACGTGTTCGCGGATTGATGTTTCAAGATCAATTGCCTTATGATCAAGGAATGATTTTTGTATTTCAGGAACCTGGGCTTTATTCTCTTTGGATGTTGAACATGCAGTTTTCTCTAGATATGATCTGGTTTGATTATGACGGAAAAGTGGTGCATATAGAAAAAAATGTTCCCCCTTGTAAAACTGCATTAGAAATAACAACCTGTCAGAGTGTTGTCCCTGATGGAGAAGCACTATATGTTCTTGAAGTGACATCTGGTTTTGTTGATCAAAATAACATCACAAAAGATTCTGTATTGAGCATAATTTCTATTTGACATTACAAAGCCTTATGTTGGAATATTTTTCAAATGTTTTTGATGAATAAGGTTATTCTAATTTCGTCTATTACGATAATTGCAATTGTGATTTTATCTTTTTATGTTTTAATGCCTTATGATGACGATCATATCTCGTCTTCTTCAAATACTCTTTCCCTCTCTTATGTTGATACAAACAAGGAATTACAGCATGATCTGGAATTGTTTAACATACAAATGTCGTCTCCTATAAAATTAAATGGATTTTCTATTGATACATACTGCACATTTTTTTCAGATGAACTCATTCAAAATTCCATAGAATATTGTACCTCTACAGAATTATTGAATTCTGAAAGTCAGTATCTGGGAAACATACAGATGGTTGGTAATAATGCATTCCCTGAATACGTGATTGGGGTGATACAAAGTGATTCTTCTGCATCTCAACTTGAGGATATTAAAATTATTGTAAATTCTATGATTGAATCTGTGATTTGTGACTGCTGGGATGAGAAAAAACCAGGTAATTTTGAATCTGCTTCGTCCTGGATTGATACTGCAAACTTACATCATCTTGAAAATACATCCGTTACCAGTAAATCCACAATAAATGGTTTGAATGAAAAACCAATACTGCTTGAAATCACTACTAATGAAAATGGATATCTTTGGAAATTTCTCATAATAAACTAACACAAGATGTAATATACAATATCTCCAAATGATTTTCAATTACTATGATCGATCAATTATGGATAATTCTATTGGGATTTGTTGCTGGAATTCTAGGTTCTATGATTGGTCTTGGAGGTGGAATAATCGTAGTTCCTGTTTTAACTTTTCTGGGATTTTCTCCGACTGTTGCAGCAAGTAATAGTCTTTTTGCCGCATTGAGTAATGCAATTGCATCTACAATTTCATATTCTAGACAAAAGAGAATTGAATTCTCATTGGGGATTAAACTTGGATTGCTCACAATTCCTGGAACGGTATTGGGTGCGGTAATTTCCAACGATGTGGCCCCTGATATTTTTAAAATATTGTTCGGCTTTGTATTGATTGCATCTGCTGGCTATATTTTTTTAAGAAAAAAAATTGAAACTAAGGAAAAAACTGTATCAAAACAAATGGCAGTTTTTGCGGTAGGTGCTAGTTTCTTTGCAGGTATAATTTCTTCTTTTTTTGGAATTGGAGGTGGAATTATCTTTGTTCCGTTAATGGTAGTTGGAATGGGAATGGCTATGAAAAAAGCTGCACCTACATCGCAATTGATATTGTTATTTGCATCATTGTCGGGAGTTATTGTACATAGTATGCTAGGACATCCTGATTTCTTTCAAGCCGGATTGCTGGCAATTGGCTCTTTTATTGGCGGATTAGTTGGTGCCAGATTGTCTTTGGATGTTAAAGAGAGGTATCTACAAATCCTTGTTACTATAGTAATTTTGGTTGCTGCTGGAAAGTTATTTCTTGATTCCTTATCTGGAAATTCTAATTTATTTGGATTTTAATTTTGATATTTTTTTGTATTGATTTTGTAATGTATTGTTCATTAGATCTTAAGGATCTTATGACTGATGGACCGAGTTAGCCATTCTGTATTTTTACTTGTGCCTTATTGGTATGATTTCTACGTTTATGTGAAAATACTGATTCTACAAATTGTCTTTATCATAATATTATGCGCCCAATAAGGCCATCACGAAGAAATGATGATGAACTTGAATACTAGTAATCTGTTTTAATTTTATCTAGGTGGCTCTTTTTTGATTCTGTAGATGTTTTTTTTGGAAAGTACTATGATCTCCTCATCCTGTGTTGTTCCTTCATAATCTATCATGATTTTTCCAAATTCCTTGTCAACGTCTTCTTTTTGTGAGATTGTGAATTTTAATTTTAAAACTTGATCTGTGTAAAACGGTTTGAGAAACCGTGTGTTTCTATTGTCCCATTCTACATCTCCGTCGGTTCCAAGAAAAATAATGTCATTCCCATAAATTTGATTTAGTCGTGTAAATTCCCCTTCCATTCTTGACAGAATTGCCCTTCCAGAAACTAATTGTTGTTCTCCTTTTCGCTTATCTTCTAAGAATGCATTTTTAACTCTTGAAAATTTCAAATATTCTTCTAATTCTTTATCTGATATGCTACATGTAGAATAAAATGAATCTCCTACTTTTAGTTCAGAAAATTTTTTCATTACTTACCTTATTTCGTCTACACAGAAAACTATCTCTGATGACGAGGCAGAATTGTCTGATACTAGGAAATTAAATGCTTCTGCAATTCTTTGATTGTTTGGCTCTGATCCAGTTACTGAACCTGGAAAAACTGTAAACATTCTGATTTGTGATTTTAGAACATCACTTAGTTCTTGATTGACAGTTGTTGTAAACGGCCTTAATGCCCCTCTAAATACTTCCACTTGAGCTCTCTGGGTTCCAGTTACTTTTCTTCCTATCGGAAGGTCTGGACCGATAATCATGATTGATCCTTTTGCATTTTTGTAGAGGCGAGGATCTGCACTTCCGCCTGGAACAAATTGTTCTAATGCTCTTTGAGATACATTTGCTGGCGTTGAGATGAATTTTTCAGTAAGTGCGTCCCATTCTGTTCTGGACAGTTCCGTCAATTTTGATAATTCTGGTAATTTACCGGTAACGTGAATCACTCCCAATATTTCACCGATGTTTGTTTTTGCAGTGTTTAGCCACTTTCCAACTTCATCTGGATTTTTAATATCAACTATGTGGGCATGGAATTTACCACTAATGTATTCCTGAAGATCTTTTGGGGTTGATTCTGAAATGAAACATGCAACCTTGCCACCATTTTTCTCAATATGTTGTGCCAAAAACTCAACTCTTTCGGCATCTGCTTTATCGGTTGCATCGATTGTAAACACAACTGCTTTTCCTGTAAAGTCTGGTTGATGAACTCCTGGAGCTGTAGTTCCAATATGTGGCTTTACTGGGTAAAATACTCTGTCTCCTGGGATTACTTTACCGTTTAAAATTTTTGCAATTTCATCATCACATAAATTCAGAACTGATTCAGAAACTTGTCCCTGTGACAGGAATTCTTGATTTGCAATCATATGAGATGTGTTGTTTTGCACTTTTTCTGCAATAGTTTGGATTTTGTTTAACAAATTGGTGAATGTCTCAGTTAGTTTGGAAACATCTTTTCCATTTGCTAGTTTTCCTGCAGCTTTTACAATTCCATCTTTAATTATATTTTCATCTTCCCCTAATAATGGGAGCAGCTCTTTACTGGCGGCATCTACTTCTGTTGGGATTAGATCTTCAAATCCACTTACTCTCATAAATTCTGCTGCGGCTTTTGGATATACTGTCTTGTAAATTCTATCTGAATGGACAGGACCTGGGTTGGTTGCAATTGAAATGATTTTTTTATCTGTTAATTCCCATGACATTAGTTCTGCAAGCCTATTTTTGGCTCCTTGAGATGCAGTATATGGACTTCTAAATCTATATGGTCTTTGTTCTAATGGACGTTCTTCAGTAAAGAATGTGGATATTGTTATTATTTTTCCACCCGGTTTCATTACTTTTAGTGCTTGAACTGAACCCCAGAAAGTTCCAGTGAGATGAATCCCTATAGTACTTTTGAAATCGTCCATGGATGCATTTGCAAAACATGTAACCGGACCTGAAACTCCTGCATTATTAATTATGTAATCTACTGTGACATTATCATTTTTGAGTGCTTCAAACATGGCATTCATTGGTAATTCGTCGCTAACATCCACCCCTGAAAAAATCCTGACAGTTGCACCGCTATTTTTTTCAGAAATGATTTTCTCTAGCATTGTTAACGTTTCATCTAATGGCTCTCTTCTTCTTCCAAGGATTATCACACTGGCGCCATTTTCTACAAATCTTTTAGCTATGGCTTGACCTATGCCTGTCCCACTACCCGTAATTAGTGCAATTTTGCCTTGAAATTTCAGCATAGATATATTGACAGAATTTTTATGATATTTATTTCAATTGATCTTGAC
>JAOTSS010000007.1 GCA_029864805.1 Candidatus Nitrosopumilus sp.
CTGATTACTGCCATGGTCAAAAGCATGAATGTCTTTTGCGTATTTTTTATCATTAGAGAATCAAGAATTCATAAGAATAAAAGACTTGCAGTGACAATTAGAGGTCTTTTGTTAATAGTGAAGGATTATTTTTTCATTATTGATTGGTATTGATTTGCTGATGTTATGTTTTTGATTCATTTCTATATAGGATCATTATGTTTTTAACATTAATCCATAGAGTTTAGCCCTTGATTCTAAAAGATCAGCTCGTAAATTACTAATTTCAGTGGTTAGCTTTTCAGCCATAATCTCTCCATTTGAATCAAGTTTTTTGGATACCAGTAATCCCAACTCCTTTCTCTTGTCAGACAAACTTTTTTCTAGTTCATTAATCTGAGTTTCAAGAATGGAGATTGTTTTTGAGATTCCTGAATTACCACTAATCTTTGCAGTAATTGATTCAGAATCCATTGCATTAATTCTTGTTATTCCTACTTGACATGACTCTGGAATAATTCTTTCAACTAGTTTTACATCTACTGACTCAGAATCTGAAACAATTGTAATTATTGGAAGTCGTACAGTATCTTTGCCTGTACATGCCTCAAAAACAACATTGTATCTTGTCATATCAGTATTTTCTGCTTTTAGTACACTTTCAGAAATTGAAATGATCCCCGCACTCATTCCCTCTAGAGGGGTTCCAGTAATTGATTTTGGAATATCAAGTTTTGTTGCTTTAACATTTGGAGGCACATACAATACCATCAAATATCGTCTAAGTTGGTCCTGAAGACTTTTGAGCTCTTTTTTAAGAGATAGTACATTACTCAAAGTTTCAGGATTAGGATTTTCTCCAGATTTTGGAATTTGTTGTTTTGCAGTTGCAATTTTGGATTTCAAATCTGCAATTTGAGTTTCAAGTGAAGAGATTTTCTCAGATATTCCGCCCTTATTCAAAAGGGTTGCAGAGATAGAGTTAGGATCTGCGGCTTTAATTATTACTGATGTGGTATAACACGAATTTGGCTTTATCATACTTCCGAGTTTCACATATTTTGTTTCGCTGTCAGATGTGACATAAACCTCAGGAGTTCTGACTGCTTTGGATTCAGAGCATGCATCAAAGATGTATGCATATCCTGAAATGATAGATTTTCCAACAGTGGTAGATTTTGATAGTTGTTTTAGCGTGGAAATTTTCTTTATAGTCCCAACAGATTCTCCTTTAGTGACTTTTTTTGTTTTAATCTCTTCTAGTTTTTGTTCTGAAAGTTGTTTTGCCCAGCCAATGCTTGCCAATTTTTCAGCAGTTGATGGTTTCACACAAGATGCTTTTCCAGAAGAATTTTTAGTGATTTTTACTAGTCCTTCACTACATATTACTTGTTCATTTGTAAAATCTAATTTCAATTGCTCTCTTGGGCTAATTACGTCTGCAAAGGATTGTATGGGAACTGTTCCCGTGATCAATACTAGTCCTAAAAATATCGCAAAACAACTAACCACATTCATGTAACAATTACTAATATGCAGTACAAAAAGATATTCCTATGATTGATTTAGGTCTGAATGAAATCCGCCTGGCTTATTTTCATTCAAGCCTATGATTTTTAGAAATTTATTGGATTCGGCAAGAGCATGTTTCTTGATTTTTAACCTGTCTTCTTTTTTGATAGACTTTGAGGCTAAATGAAGCATTTCATCCACCAAACGAATTCCCCCCTGAGCTCCTTTTTTCAAGCCTAATTGATACAACATTGGAAGTTTAGCCAAGTCTTTTTTTACGATTATAGAGAAATCTGGAACCTGAGGATTTTTGATATCGGGAAACTCAACATCTACAAACTTGTCAACTGCTTTTGAGAGCAAATAATCCAGGTTTTCACCAATGTTTCTTTCTAGTTTAGTGTTTTTTTCCTTTCTTGCCATCATGACAATTCGCTTGATTTTCAATAGTGCTTGATTGGATTCAACAGAATCAAAGTCATTTGCAGAAAGATCCAATGAAAAGTCTTGCATAAATGCAGTTGAAATAAAAGAGATTGCTTCTTTTCTGCAAGATGCTTTTGTCGTACCAAATGGACAATTATCGCAATTAGTTGTAAAATATCTGGCACCTCTTTGCCCAAAACTTGAAAGAACTATTTTTTCCTCTTCTCGAAGTTTGCCAATTGTTCTTGATACCAATCCTTCATCAATTAAGAGCGCTTGTGAGATTTCTTGATTGGAATAAGAGCCTTCATCAATTAATTCTAAAACTTCTTTTTCTAATTCACCAGGAGAACGTCTTGATGGCTCTTCAATAGCGTCACACAGATAATGTGGAACTAGCTTGTCATCTTTTTCATGATTGATAACAAAGTTTTTTCCATCATACTGTGCATCAAAACCCGATAAAGTTTCGGTTATGATAATTTTAGTTAGGATTTTATCCTGATTTTTAATTTTGAAATCTTTCAAAAGTTCATGTAATTTTTCTTTGGATATTTCTAGAATCCCAGTGGTAAAAAAATGATACAAAGCCCATCGAATTTTTCTTTCATCACTTCTTTCAATTAATCGAAGCAGACGGCAAAAATCATCTATTTGTCTCCATTTTATATTGGAAATCTCATCTTCTAAATTTTTGATAAATAGTGTTCTATCTAATTTGCAGATAAATTCATCAAGTAGCTTTATGATTTCGGATTTTTTAATCTTTGATGCTTGTTTGATTTTAGTACTTTTTGAAATTAACCTCAATAATTCTTCTTTAGATAGTGTTGTTTCATCTCTAAGAGATTTAGTCTCATATCTTAGAAATTCAAAGAATTCTAAATTTCGATTTAATATGGATGATGGCTGAAATGCCCTAAGTCCAGATAGGTTGGACACAGATAATCCCATGTTGAAAATAATTTAGTTGACTATTTATGCGTAGTAATACAACTACATGACTGAATTTATCATGAAATTAACTGGTTCGTTTTAACTAGTTTCAAAACAAAAATCTTCTACCTTAATACCAAAATTTGGTTTTGTCATGTCATGAGCACAACTCAAACACTCTGTAATGCAGGGAAATGGCAACTTAAGCCACAAAAAATCCTGGTTGAAAGAACACCAGTAGAAGAGAGGGAAAAACTTTCAATCAACAGAGACGCAATTGAATTAATCCAAGATTGTACTTGGGAAGATTTGAGAGGATTGTCTATAGGATTTGATGAGGATTGGGTTTAAAATGTTAGGCCAAATTAAAACCAGCTTCATTGAAAGTATTTTCAGAAAGAAAAAGATGACAATAGAATTTGATGAGGACATATTAAGAGCACTCAAGTGATAAAAATGAAAATAAAAATGAACATAAAAAAACTCTTTGAAACTTCAGAGGATATAACTAAAAATATTTTAAAACAAATAAAAAACAAAGAGGATTCAAAATAATTATGGGCATATTATCGATTGAAGACATAAAGAAACTTGATTCAGCATGTACAGCGCTATCTGAAGAAAAACAGATTAGGCATGTTGGAATAATTAATGAACTAGGTCGCTTGGTGGCAGGAGGTTTTAAAAAAGGAACTACGCCATTGCTAGAAAATGAAAAAATTACCATGACATACATGCAGATGCAATTAGATTATAAAATGAGACAGGAATTAGATGATGTGCTAGGACCAATAGATTACATTGCCTCAAGAAGAAAAAAACAATTGATTATCAGTGTGCCTATTGGAGACAATCTTGTACTTATTTCGGCAGAACCAGATGCAGATGACAAAAAAATTATCAAAAAAGCCGAGGAATTGTTTGATGACATTTCGATTTCTACAGTTTAAAAAAATCTTGTATTATCAATGTTAAAGAGGAGCCACAGTAATTATTTCCCAACGTATGAATATACATGATAAATCTCACCGGTTTTCTAGAACGGTAGTTCCAATGAGATTCATCCAAATCCAAACGAACAAAATATTCTCTAATGGAATTGTAGAGTTTTGTGTAAATGTCATGACCTATCATGATTTGGTTTTGAATAATCATTGATCTTGATCGAATAAAATTCCAATTCATTGTTTTTAATCTAATTTCAAATGATGTAAAATTCCATAATAGAATTATGCTAAAAAATCCTTATCGATTATTAATTCCAAATCTTAAGATTGATTGTTTTTGTGTAACCAAAACTATCACTGATATTGATACAATCAAGACGATTAGAGCCAGTCCTGTAAATTCAGGTACAATATTGGCTCCAGTAACTGTTATTGATTTTGCGTTAGGTGGAATCTCTTTGATTGACAGGATGATGGTTTCATCTTCAAACTCCTGAGAGTATTCGTCTGTCATTATCTTATCAATGGATACTGAAGATATTCCGCTGATTAACGAAGATGGAAGAAATAAAGTTAGTGTGTTGTCATCGTTTATTGTATTTCCAATTAACTCCAAAGAAATTGATTTTCTACTTTCATCAATGCTTGCACTGTTAATCAGTCTGTTGAACTTGTATTCTACATCAAAGGCTGTTTTGCCGTCTCCAACATCAGAGCCAACATCATTCAAAATCTGGTAGCCACTAACTACGTTGACAAGACCTGTTCTCCACGGGTGAATTGCACAGTAATAGGGAAACTCACCTACTTCTGTAAACTTTTGCAGAAAGAATTTTCCCGGACCTATCTTACCACTATCAAAGTTTCCATCAGGGCCAGATTGAGGAGTTCCAGAAGTCACAGTATGATCAATCGTGTCTCCATTTTTCCAAAAAATAGTATCATTTACTATGATCTCGATAAATCCTGATGTGTCTCCATCTTTCTCACTTGACCAATGAAAGGGGGCATCTTTGTCTCCCGAACCAGAAGGAATGTTAATGTCATAAGATGATTCGGCAAACGCAATTGATTGTAATGGAATTATTATCAGTACTGCAAACACTATCCAGATTAAGTTTTTCAACCACATTATTTTAGAATCATTGAATTTAAAGACAGGATGTAGTTTTCAATTATGAGAGTATGAGTTAATGCATGCAAAAGTCTAGCATCCTTGAATCAATAAAATAAAACATTCCTGTTTCTGAAAGATCAATTATGATGCCTATATGGAAAAATTGTAGCTTGTTTTTAGTTTAAATTCAAGATAAGATTTTTAGATTACATACATGAATGACGAATTTAACTTTGAATCCCTTTTGGTACCTTATAATGCAACTCCAGGTGCAGAACGAGGACTAAGGGCTGCAATAGAACTTGCAAAAAGAATAGACGGGCAAATCACTCTATTGACATGCATTGAAAACCAATCGATACTGTCTTTTTTTAGAAAACAAGACAAAAATCAAAAATTCGAACGGGAAAAAAAACTCATAGAATCAGAACTGAAAAAAATTGAAACAAAAATAAAAGAGTTAAAAAAGCCAATAAAGCATGTTGTTAAAAAATCCTCATTTGCTCCCTCTACAATTGTAGATTATGTTGAGAAAAACAACGTTGATGCAGTGGTCATAGGCCAAACAAAACTAATCGGTACTGAAGGAAAATATCATGAAAGCATGGCAAACTATCTTCTAAATGATCTAAAGTGTCCTCTTTTAATTGTAAAATGACATCCATCTGATGAATTTCACAAAAGACTGCATATGGACAAAGATAGACAAAGAATTTATCTACTCAAAAAAGAAAAATATTAGATTTGAGAAAGATTGAGATAATTTGTTACGAGCAACAAAGTCAAAGTGTTGAATACACTTTTAAAAAATATAAAATCCCTTTTCATGCAGAATTGACTTTAGCAGAAGAAGAAAAGCTTTTGAGATATACTGGAATATGTCCTGATTCTCTATCTAGCGGACTTACAAATGAATTGAACAAGATTATTGATACTAGGAGAAAGGAATTGTATGTGACTAGCTTTGAAGTAGAGGCAACACTCTCAGATTATCTATCAAATTATGTAAAAGAATTAGAGACCAAGCAAGTCAAGGTAAAAAAGAAAAAACTGATTGAAGAATACGAGGCATTAATAGAGCCGAGTGTAAGTTTTAACAAAAACCTCCTTTTCATGATAGTAATAGCTGCCGGTGTTGCAACTGCAGGACTCTTTGCAAACAACGCATCCTTGGTAATAGGTGCCATGCTGATATCTCCCCTACTTGGCCCAATCTCTGCATTTTCCTTCAACACCGCAGTTGGAAAGTCCGACAAGATGATCAAAGCATTAGTCTCAGGTCTAATTTTGCTGGTGTCAGTAGTTGGAACTGGTGCTATCTTGACCGCAATTGCAATTCAGTTTACAGACTTGCCATTAACAAATGAGATTTTGTCTAGAACAGAGATCTCGCCTGTATTTTTGGCAGTGGCAATTGCATTGGGATTGGCAGGTGGCATTGCAATGACTACGAACATTCCTGGAATTCTGGTTGGAGTAGCAATTGCAGCTGCTTTAGTCCCTCCTGGAACGGTTGCAGGAATTGGCATTGCATTGTGGGATTTTGACATGTTTTCAAGCGCACTGACACTTACTGGAGCAAACATCATTGGGTTGGTTCTAGGTATGATGATAATCTTTTTTATTGTAGGTGTTACTCCAAGAAAGTTTTACGAGAAGGAAAAGGCCCAACGTCACATGATTGTCACAATAACTATTTTCATTGGCCTAAGCATTCTTTTGGGATTCTTATCCTTTAAACCCTAAACCCTTTTTTACCAAACATCCTCACTTCCACTATTTTTAGTTTCAAAATGTTTGATTACATGTTGAACTAATTGCGCTTCCACTTACTGCCTTTCTCACTTTACAAATAAATAATTCTCCGTCAGTTGTAATTTTTACTAAATTCTTTTTGTTAATCAATTAATTTGATTTTGAAGATTTTAGTCAAAACTGGAATGCTCGCTTTTATTGCCACTCCTGATACTACACTCTCAAGTACTAGTTTTTTAAAACCTGATCTGCCATGAGAGCCCATCACAATCAAATCTATTTGGTGTATCATATGCCATCGTTTTAGAACCTAGAGAAATAGTAATTTTTATTTTTTTGTAATATGAAATTTAAAATTTAATTTATGCCATAAATTAATGATCTTAATTTAAAATTATCTTCCAGAAATTACAAGCCTCAAAATATTTATGGTTTTTTAGATTCTCCAACAATATCGCCTACGATTTCTTCCAACAAATCCTCTACAGTAATAATGCCAATTGTCTTATCTTCATCATCTACAACAATTGCCATATGCATGTCTTTTTTCTTGAGTTCTATGAGGAGTTTACTGATTCTGTCGTTGGAATAAACAAAAAAGGGTTTTCTTACAATTTTTTCTATAGTGATTTTTGAGTATTCCTTTTCAGGAATCCTAGAAATATCCCATATGTGTAATATTCCGACAATTTTGTCAGGTGTTTTCTCAAAAACTGGGATGCGTGAAAAACCTTTGTCTCCAATTTTTGAGATGACTTTTGATAGTGTGAGTTTTCCATCTAATGAAAAAACACTGTCTTTTGGTGTCATGACATCTTGAATTGGTTTGTCATCAAACTCTAATGCATTGTGTACCAAGTCACGTTCTTCTTTTTCTATTGCTTTTTCTGCATATCCTAGATCTACCACTTCTTTGATTTCTTCTTCTGTGATTGGCTTTGGTCTTGGAGAATAACCTCCAGAAAGTTTCAATACCGACATGGTCACATACTCTAAAGATTTTACAAATGGGTACATAACATAAGTGAAGATCAGCAATATTCTACTGAATCTAAGAGATGCTTTTTCAGGATTGACATTACAGTATGTTTTAGGCAATATTTCTCCAAATATCAAAATCACAAATGTCATTATGCCGATAACTATTCCCACACCCTGATTTCCCAGCAGTTTAATTGCAACGTCCGCTGCTAGAACTGAGGATGTTACATTTACCAATGTATTTCCCAGATTGACACTGGCAGTCATCATTCCCGGATTCATCTTTAACTTGTAAAGAGGGGAAGAGCCTGGAACCCGTTTTCTATGTAACCGAATAACTCTGGAACGCCGAACTCCCACTATCGCAATTTCAAGTCCACTAAAAAGAGCGTAAAAACACACAAGAATCATTATTGCGATAATCTCAATTTTTACAAACTCCATTCAAAAAAGAATAACATTGTGCAAAGTTAAATGATATTTAGAATGTCATACTTGAAAATAAACTAGTTTGCTCATATGATGAAAATCATTTGTTTATGTAATTAACGCATTTATTTATAAAAAAGATATTCTTTCATTGTGTTTCAGTTAACTCATAGAATTTAATATGGATATGACCATCAAAAATAGTTCCTGATGCTTTGCCTGCATAGATTGTAAAATCACCATTTTCAAGATTAGAATGCCTCCAGATACAAAGTCACTCATGGTAGTTTCTACAAAAATATTTGCATAATCTCTATGTAGTTTTTTAGCTCATCAACTGTAAGATATACTTTGTCTGAAAGTTCCTTTAACCGTCCATCATCCTTTAATTTTTGAATAATCATCTTGATATCAGGAAGATTCTTGGAATTATTTACTCGAACTACAATTGTATCCATGGTTGTGATGAAGATCTATTAGTTGAAGGTTTTTCTTTCCGTATGGATTTGACCAACTAGGTAAAGCCTACAAACCTTGTAACGGCAGATGTAGGTTGTAATTCATGGATATAAACAATATGGATAATTTGTTTAAAGATATGTCAGGCAAAATTATTTTATTGTATCTTGCATACAAAACATTCTCAACATGAATAGGGTTGGCTTAACCTATCACAACCAGAATTAGTACATTACTTTCATTCTTTTTCTTGTATCTTTTTCATGAGATGAGGATTGCAGGTAATAATCATATCCAAGATACAGTTTTTCAAATATCTGCAACTACATCTTCACTATTGTTGTTATCGGCATGTACCATAAAACACACCTATTCCCCCTATGTACCAAACAGAATTCTTTTCCTTGCACGATCCATCTAGTATTCCTTTTGACTTTCCATCTTTACACCGCAATATCTGCAATAAATGGATCGTAGGATTTCTTCTCAGGTGTAAGTTTGTTATGGTTTAGCAACTTACAAGAGTCAGAAATCCACTTAAAATCTAAGACAGAATTGATTTAATTCTAGACGAAGTCAACCAGTTATCAACAAATTGCCTCCAATCAAAATTCTCCTGGCTTAATACTGTCACAAACGGTTGATAACATATGAAACAACAAATAATGATTAAACAAGAAGAAACAAGGTCTGATTTACACGTAATCAAAAATCCAGTACCAAGTCCATTGTTTTCAGAAACCAAGTTACAAGTAACCGAAATTGATCTAATTGGTCTTTCATGGATCTTTGGCAACATGGAGTTGAGATGATAAATTGACTTATCATTGCAAACATTGTAGTTTTGTTTGGAATGCCTGGGAAGGCAACTTTGATAATGTCTTGGTACATGAAAAAATCCACAAGAATTCTTCAAGTACAAAAAGATCAAAAAATTATAAAGAAAACATCATTTTATTGGAGAGTCTAAAATGACTGTGGAATGCACTACAAATCAAAAAATTGTAAACATTTTACATCTCTTCAAATACTTGAATTGGAAAACAAACGAGAATGTGTGATGTGTCAAAAAATTCTTGATTAAGAATAAACTTACAAAAACTTGAAGAGTAAAAGACAAATCTGATGTCAGGGCATTATAAAAAAACTTTTGATGATTTTTTATGCATAGTTTTTTCATACAACAAGATGGAGAACGGGTGATTTGTCAGGATATTTTGGCAAAAAATCAGACATGTTCGTGCATCATTTGGCAGAGATGAAACCTGAATACTGCATTCATCCTGTAAAAAAAGAAGATAAAACGTATTTTACTCCAGACACATTACAAATGCTAAAAGCAAAGGGTTTATTCCATGTCAGCACTGCTGCCGAGTCATCACCACATGAATCAGTCCCCACATTGCTAAACAGACATCTAAAGAATGCAGATGTTAAAATAATCCTATATGTATCATGCTGTGGAAGCTGAATCGATGTCAAAAGAAAGAAAAAAAACTGAAAAATCTCTTAAAAAAACTATGACAGAAAACAAGAACAAAATATTAGAGGATACAACAAAAAAATATGATCAAACAGTAACCCATGGAAAGAAGATTGTCAAGGATACTCTAGAAAAAATTGAAGACGCTACAAAAGATGGTGTCAACTTTAAAAAATTACAGCCATACTGGGAGTCTCTAAAAGACAGTTCTTTGAAAATCAAGGAAAAAAGCATCGAGCAAGAAAAGAGACTAAAAAAACAGAGCCCCAAATTTTATAAAAAAATTATCAATGGATTCTTTAACTTTTTTGAAATCATTGTAGGAAGAATCAAGCTTGGCACGCAGTATGGAACATCCAGCTTGGAACTATTGGAAAAACTAGCCAGACTCAAGGAGTTGGGAATTTTGACTGATGAGGAGTTTGACAAGAAAAAGAAAAAGATACTGGACAGGATATAATCTCAAAATGTCAAAGAATCTGATAATTTCTGCACTAGTTATTATAATTGCAATCTTGGTTGGAGTTTTAATCATTACAAATTACAATTGGTTCTCACAAGAATGGTTGATAGGATTGGTGGTAGTTACAGGAAGCATTGTGGGTGCTGGAATATTGACATATTACAAGATACGAAGCATCATTTAATCAAAATTCGTCTCTAGACAACGTTTTTTGCAGTATCTGCAAATAGAAATTTTGATTTTTTGTAATGAATTTTTTTATTAAATTTATTCTAGAAAAATTCAGTCATTTATCAAAACTAAAATTTGAAAGACATTTTGATGATTTATTTGTTTGATGGTTTGTCTTTATGTGAGATCAAAATTACTGTCTCGTTAAATTTCAAATTTGGAATATTCATAAATTCTCCATCATCAGTCAGAGCAATAGTCTTCATCAGATGAAATTCAATTATTGTTCCTTTTTTACCATCTATTTCTAAAATGTCTCCTATGCCGATTCTTTTATTCAGGTAAAGCCCAATTCCGGAAACCATGTTTTTTAGGTGATTTTGTAATGCAAAGGAGACCAGTGCAAATGCAACACCAGCTGAGGCAATCACGCTTGCAGCTATGGTGAATAAATCAAACAACATGCCAAGAAAGACCAATTCCAATCCTATGATTATTACTGAGATTAGTCCCAGCAGTTTTTGTGTTCCTTTCAAATCTGCTAGTTTACGTGACATGAAAAATTTTACCATCATAAAAAATGTGGCTGAAATCACTATCGATATTATGGCATAGTATATGACGTCAGTTTCCATTCTCAAACTACCTTGTTCTTTACTGCATCAACACGCATGATCTCAACTTTCTTTCGTGGTCCAACTAAGCGAGCCTCATAAATTGGAATATACACTTCTAATATCTCGTTTACTGTAAATTTTTCATTGAGATCTCTTACTTCAAAATCAATTTGATTCTCCATTAACTTGTCCTTTAATTTTTGTATTGCAAATTCTTCAGTGAATTCAAAATCTTTTTTGTTATTTTTATCTAGTGCTCTTTTAGGATAATTTTCTTGAGTGTTTGTATGTACTTTGTATGAAAAATTTCTTTCTTGTCCATGATGATCAATTGTAATCTCTTTTTCTTCTTCTACAAATACATGCTCTTCTAACTCCAAATCGATGTGATTTTTCTCGCGTTTCCCCTCAATTTTTGTCAGAACTGATGATTTTGATGATATTGGGAATACTCCTTCTTGTAACACCACTTCTTTGACTTCAGGATCTACTTTGATTGTATGAATTGCTTTGCGAAAAAAATTTGCTTCGTATTTTCCCGAAACAATCATGTATGGTTCATAAGTCAACACAAGTGAGTGAACATGAACCTCTGATCTGTCTGGCTTTTTTAACAGGTGTCTAAAATAGTTGGTTTTATTCTTTTCAACCAATTCATTGATTTCGTTATCTGTCATTTGTGGTCTTAGGACAACTACTTTTGTTTTACGATGTTTCTGTTTATTTTGTTTCAATGTAATTTGTTTTGTATTTTTCCTTTTATTTGAAAAATCAATTCTGTCATCTACTTTGAAAGATTTATTGCAAAATTTGACCAATGCATCTTTAAACATTTGATTTAGTTCAGATAGTCTACTCTTGTCAATTTCCAGTGTTTTATCATCAAACCATTCTTTGTGCAAATACAAATCTCGGTTCATCTCAACTTGTATCCATGGTATTGGATTGTTTCCATAGGTTTTGGTTATATGCCCCCCATGAAATGGTTCGTTTAATGATATGTCTTTTCTCTTAATTCCAAATGATTCAGACAAACATGATGCCAATAATTCCATCATCTCATCTGAAGATGTCTGTCCATCATTGTTTGATAAACAGAATTTTGGTCGTTTCCTCTTATTTTTATCAGGGGATATGTTGGGAGCAACAGATGCCATGGAATGACAATCCAAACAAAGTTGCAAATCCAGTTCAGAAATACTTTTTTGAATAGTTCTATGGTATGGTTTGTAATACATTTCAATTAACATATTTGTCATAGAGTCATCAGGCTCCTTGCCTTTGATGTAAATTGGTTTTTCATAGCATGTCAAGCTTTTGATCAGACCGTCAGGATTTTTTGGGGGAAGGTCTTGTAATGAACGATTAAGATCAACAAAAGCTCTCGCAATGTCTGTTTTAATTACACGTTGAACTTTATCCCCTAAATCATAAAGTTCCATCACAAAAGGATCAGAATCATCAAACAAATCTTTGTTTGAAATGGATAAATGCCCCTCAAGTTCAACGGGTTTTTGCATTCCGCCATGTGGAATTGATAATAGTATTGGTAGTTTACTCAATTAAATCCCTCTGCAATTCCATCACGTCGAATTTCTGCTACACCGTGAAATTCGCTTGTTGTTTGACATTTCATTACTGCATGAATTGCACCGTGATAAAATGAATATCTGTCCTTTATAGAAATATCATAACCCATTTTTTTGAGATAATCAATTATTTCAGTACGAAATCCTCCATCTTCAATGCTAACAGTACCATCAATTGAACAATGGAATCGAGGTCTTTCTATTGCATCGCTCATAGAAAGATCGCCATCAATTATTCTTGAGAGAAATTGTGTTACTGTGGAAAATATTCTTTGACTTCCAGGGCTTCCAAGCACCATCCAAAGTTTTGAATTGTTAAAAATTAATGCTGGGGATACAGAAGTCCATGGAATGGAATTTGGTCTAATATAGAATGGGTGGTTAGGATTTGTAAATTCAAATGCAGACATGTAATTATTGTATAAGAATCCCAAATCCTCAGCTGCTGCTTTGGAACCATATGCAAGTTCGACTGACTGAGTTATGCCTACAGCATTTCCTTCATTATCCATAGTTGAAAGATGAGTGGTGTCCTCTCCTCCAAAGTCAGGATCGATCATGGGTAATGTTGCATCCATAGAATTATGAATAGAGTTTGCCATCTGTTTTGCAAAAGACCTTTGGAGGTGTATTTTTTCCTCAATTTGATTATAGGTGTGACGGTTAAATGGTCGTTGTACTCTGCAAAAATGCCTTTCTGAAAGTTTCTGCAACAAAATGATATGAACTCGGTTTTGAGCTACGTAAAAACTTGGAAGGAAGATGATTTAGCATCATCAGTGTCAATAGTAAAGTTCTTCCAGCAGCAGGAGGAGGCAAAGTTACAACTGATGCATGTCTGTACTTTCTGCTGATTGGTTTTCGTACAAGTGGTTCGGGAATGTATGCCAAGTCTTCATCTCGAATTAACCCTCGATTGTTTTTCATGTCTTTAACAATTTTTTTAGCGATTTCACCTTGGTAGAAAACACGATATCCGAACTCTGAAATTGCAGTAAGAGTTTCAGCTAGAACATCTTGAATGAATCTATCTCCTACGTTGTATGGAACCAGACCATCCTTTAAGAAATATTTTGCACCTGATTTTGATTTGATTGAAAGAAAATTCTCAAGCTCTCTTTCTTGTAAGTCATGTTGAAGTTGAGTTATTTTATATCCTTTTTTGGCAATGTGAATTGATGGTGCAACTATCTTTTGCCATTCTAGATTACCATATCGTTCATGCAAAAATCCAATTACAGATAGAGTGCTGGGAACTGTAGTTGCCTTGTATCCAAGACGACGATTTTTCTTTTTAGTATAAACTGATGAATGTGCTAATGATGGTGAACGACTAGAGCCATCAATTGCATATGATTTTCCATTAACATGGATGATCCCCATTGATTGCCCTCCAAGTCCCGATGCTTGAGGCTCACATACGCCTAACGCAAGAGCCGTAGCACAAGCAGCATCAATTGCATTGCCTCCTTTTTTGAGCATTTCAACTCCTGCTTTTGTAGCATCAGAGAATGCAGATGAAACCATTCCTTTTTTTGCAACAGAGCACTTTTTGTTCAGAGTTGGCCTAAACGAACTCTCTATTTTTTTAATATCTAACAGTTTTCACCTCTAAAGTTCCTCTCCACAGTGGGGACAATGTTTAGTTTTTTGTCTTTTTTTATGTAATTCTTCTGTAAAAGCAGATGCCATAATACCAGTTGGAATTGCATATACAGCTATGCCCAAAATGGCCACGCCTGATCCGATTATTTTGCCAGCTATCGTCACAGGATATACATCCCCATACCCTATCGTTGTAAGCGTAATTACTCCCCACCACATTGATGCAGGAATACTAGAGAACACCTCAGGTTGTGCTTCATGTTCTGCATGATACATCAGACTAGATGCAAATATTAACACTATGAAGAGAATGAAAAACGCAACTGCCAAATCTCCTGCTTTTGATTTGAATACTTCGCCTAGTGTTTGCATGGGATCTGAATATCTTGCAAGTTTGAACAATCTAAACAATCTCAAGAGTCGGATTATTCTGATGAATCTCACATCAACAATCACAAATGGCAAGAAGAATGGCAATATGGCTGCTAAATCAACTAACATCATTGGTGTAAACAGAATCCTGATTCTGGCATATTTGGAGTTCTGATATTTTGGATTTAGTTTACATACTATAATTCTTCCTGCATATTCTACAGTAAAAACAATAATTGAAAAAACTTCAAATGGCGTAAACAAATAACCATATTCATCTAGAACAGATTCTTCTGTTTCAATTATCACAACAAGTACATTTACTGCAATTAAAGTAATGATGAAAATCTGAAAGATTTTTGTAATTTTATCATCTGTGGAACCTTCAAGGATTTCATATGTTCTTTGTAAAACTCGGTTTGTCAATCTATAACCACTTTTTGTTTCTGAACCACAATATCATAGTAAATACGATTATCCCCATAACTCCAAGCATGACAAAGTAACTGCCTTCCCATTCCAGTTCAGGAACATATGCAAAGTTGGTGCCGTAAATTCCAGCGATGAATGTGATGGGAATAAATATGCTAGCAATTATGGTAAGCGTTTTCATAACCTCATTCATTTTGTTACCAATGCTTGAAAGATATGTGTCAAGCATTCCTCCTATCATCTCTCTTAAACCTTCAATGTTATCCATAACTTGAACGGTATGGTTGTATACGTCGTGAAGATACGTTCTGGTAGATTCTTGTATAATCTCAGACTCCATTCTGTCAAATCTGTCAACTACTTCCCTCATAGGCCAGATAGATTTTCTTAACATTACCATTTCCCTTTTTAAGGTGTGAATGGTTTGTAGTGTCTTTGGAGTGGGATTGTCCATTAATTCTTCCTCAAGTTGTTCTGATTGGATTCCAATTTTCTCCATTACCACATAATAATAGTCAATTATTGCATCAATTAGTGCATAGGCCAAATAATCGCTCTTTTTCTCCCTTATTTTTCCGACGGAGTTTTTCAGTCTTTCTCTAACAGGATCAAAAATATCGTCAGTTGTTTCCTGAAATGACAAAACATAATTTTTTCCAACTATCAGACTGATATGTTCCATGAATAGTTTATTTTCAGAGAGTATGTGTGGTAGCTTGAGAATCATCTGCAAGTAACTCTCGTGGTTTTCTATTTTTGGTCGCAGTTCAGTATTCATGATATCGGCTTGCACAAGATTGTGTATTGAATAATGTCGACCAATTTTGTCAATTACATCTGCATCATGCAATCCAACTATGTTGGTCCACATTACTATAGGTTCTTCATTGATGATTAAACACTCCTCTATCGTATCTTTTGTGTCATGCAAGAATGTTGTTTTGTCAAATTCAATCTGATCAAATGTGACTTTTTCTACTAGTTTTTCTCCCACATGTATTAGGGCTCCAGGCTGCAGTCCTACAGTATCAGACGATGTTGTTACATCTTTTGGGTTTTTGTTTAAGAGTTTTGTAATGTTGGAAATATGGGCAAAGCCAACATCATGTGTAATTTCAGTTACTTTGGATGTCTTACTAACAACTCCGATGATAACGAATCCTGCTATTATGGAAAATATGATGCTTATAGCAAATGGGCCCAGATCTCCGTTTGCAGCAGCTTCGTATATTGCTTGGACATCTGTTGATGTGTTAATTTTAACAATTGAACCAATCACCAGATCAATTAAAAAGAACATAAATGAAATGATTGCGCCAACTATTATCGCAGTGACTGCAGTTATCTTTGGTGGTATGTTGATATCCTTCTCCTGTTTGTAAGGATAGATGTATTTCTTATTTTTTACAATTAAAATGGCTATTGTAGTAATGATGATTGTAGATAATATCCACCAAGCAATAAACCATAATCCTTGCTCAGAATTTATCTGCTCTATTCCAGAAATAAGATCTTGAATGTTGCCAGTCAATGGCAAAGACAAAAGTGAAGTTGCAACACCGATGAATATTTGATATACAAATGCAAACACAAATCCCAGAACCAATCTGTTTGCAATTATGCCTATTTGTTCTCTCAATTATTGTCCTCTGATTTAGTTTTTATTTTTTGTATACGTATCTTTGTAGTTCTATTTTTTTCTACTTGTTCAACAATAAACTTTAATGATTTTAGAGTTATAGTGTCTGATGGTTTTGGAATATTGTGCAGTTTTTCATGCAAAAGGCCGTTTAATGTTGAATAGTCATCCCCGTATGGAATATCTGTTTTAAAGTATTCATTGATTACATCTATTTCTAAATCTCCTGTTGCAAGTATTGTATTGTCATCTATTTTTTCATAAACTGTTCTTTTGGAATCTGTTTCATCATAAATCTCTCCTACTATCTCTTCAATTAGATCTTCCATAGTTACACATCCCTCAAACCCGCCAAACTCATCTATCACTATTGCTATGTGGGTGTTTTTTGCCTGCATCTCTTTGAGAAGTGAATTCACTTGTTTTTCTTGAGATACAAATATTGGTGTGCGTACTAGATCTACTAATTTCTCTTTTAGTAGTTCTGGATCTTGCAGATGTTTTAGTATGTCTCTTATATGCAATACTCCAACAATATCGTCTAGATTTTTACCATAAATCGGAATTCTAGAATATCCACTTTTGTCTATCAAATCTACTGCCTCATTCAAACTCATTTGTGAATTGAGGGCAAACACTCGTGTTCTGGGGGTCATGACAGACCTGACCACTGCCTCGTCAAATTTGAGTGCGCCATGCACCAAATCACTTTCGTGTTCATCCAGGGCTTCATCTCTTTGCCCTTGTTCTATTATGCCGCCAATTTCCTCCTTTGTCAAGGCAGGAGGGTTGTAATCACTACCTGTGATTTTGATTATGCCTCTAGTTATCTTTTCAAGTACCCAAACTGCAGGATAAAATACATAGCTAAAGGCCATCAAAATGCCACTACATCGTAAAGAAACTTTTGTGGCATTAGCATTACAGTATGTTTTTGGGGTTACCTCTCCAAAAATTATAATTAAAAACGTCATGATGCCAACTGCTATTCCTAAACCTGATTCTCCAAATATTTCAATTGCAACCACCGTAGCTAATGATGCAGAACCAATGTTTACAAGATTGTTCCCTAGATTCACACTTGACATCATCCAGCCAGGATTTGACTTTAGTTTCTGTAATGCCTTGGCTCCTTTTACATTCTCTTTTACCAGTTGCTCGACTTTAGCCTTATTTGTCCCAACTAGAGCAACTTCAAGTCCACTAAAAAAACCTGAAAGACCAATGAGTAGTGCAAGTGCAACTAATTCATATTCAAGACTCACTTTTTTTCAGAACACCTGTAGATTATTGATGTCAGCAATGCTGCCCTTTCTACAATGCTATCATGAATAATGTATTCCTGTGTGGAGCGATACTTGTGACCTATAGGCCCAAACCCATCTAAAGCTGGAAGCTCTGCCGGAACATTGCTGATGTCCGAGGACATGACCTGCTCATGTCGTTTTATCTTTATTTCGTGTTTTTTTGCCAAATCTTCTATCATCTCATAAAATACTGTGTCAGATTTCTCTTCCATTACGGGAGGTCTTGTCTGAACTTGGTTTATTGCCACCTCCAGTTTTGGTGCACCAGATTCACGTTTTTTCACAATGCTTCTTATCTTAGAATCAAGTAACTGTCCAAGTTGAGGGTTTTTGTAGCTAGAAATCAAAGAAAGAGTTGCGTAATTTGGCGTATGGCCATGTGAGCCTTGAGCAACAACAGATGTGGTTCTTAATCTATAGTTCTTTTCATCTTTTGACAGCTTCTCTATTGCAGAAATTTTCTTACCCAAAACTGGAATTATTCCATGAATGTCAGCAGAAGTTACATTTGGTGCCGTGAAACGAATCTGATAGTCATTTCGTCCATAGCAAGTAGTTATTATTCCGCCTTCTTTGCTGGCAGATTTTAACCCCATGATGTATTTTGATTTCTTGGAATACTGTTGGACCAGTTCTTTGCTAAATCGGCCACCTAAACTATCATCAGTAGTTAGCAATATTGCACATCTTATCTTTCGCAGTCTTTTTGCAAAGCGTAATGCATGCAAAGCTCCGAGCATCACTGTCAACCCTCCTTTACTTTCTGCTATTCCTGAACCTAATATTTTGTCACCACTTTCGTAATAGTTTATCAGGTCATTTGGCCCATAGTGGGTATCCATGTGCGAAACAATCAATACATCATTTTCAGTTTCGTCATGATTGGTAAAGAACCTAAAGTCGCCCACATCGAACTGTTTGTGGACATGTTCGTTAAATCCTAAGTGTCGTAGTCTTCTGGAAATAATATTCCCAAGCTTGTTTACATTGTCGATGTTGTAGACATGCGTATTGAGGTTCACAAAATCCCTCAGAGTCTCTTTAAGGCTTGGCAGGTGTCCTCGCAGATATGTTCTTGCCACAACCCGGAGTGGTTGTGTCATATCAGGTTCTGCCTCTTGTGCTTGTTGAGATGAACCAAAGTATCGCATTACTGCAACATCAAGAATCTTGTTGATTAGGGATTCATAGGTGTATTTTGCAGTTTGTGCTGCATAAAACAACGAACCTCCGGTTCCAAGGCTTGCCATTGAGTTTAATTCTAAAATGTAAAGATTCTCATCTTTATCCATCCTGAAGTCCACTCTACTGTAATCGTTTAATCCCAGGGATGAAAATGCCTTGATGCACATTTGTCTCATCTCTTCTGTTTTTTCTTTTGATAGTTTGGCAGGACATGTTTTATCCACTCCGCCTTTTTTCTTTTTATCATCTATGGTTTGGATTTGATCAGGATCATCCAGGTTGATTTCAACTATTGGAAGTATGTCTATGTTTGGAGGATTGCCTATTATTCCCACTGCAAATTCTCGTCCTGAAATAAATTGTTCTACTAAAATATCCTGTTGGAATTTTTCAATCTGTACTGCAACTGCCTTACGCAAATCATCCCAATTATCTACCACTTCCATTCCCATGGAAGTGGATTCAAGCTTTGGTTTTACAATTACAGGGAAAACCAAATCATCAAACTTGTCTTCAGCAGTTCGGAACACCCAAAATCCTGGAGTAGGGATGTTATTTTTTTGCAGTACAATCTTTGTCATTACTTTATCTTGTACTATCGCATGTCCTGCAGGGCCTGATCCAATGTACGGAATTCCAAGCATCTCCATCATTGCAGGAACATGCGTGTAGCGATTTTGTCCCTGTATTCCATAAGCCATGTTGAATACCATTCCAGGAGAATCTCCTGCAACTACCTTTGGCATAAATTCACGGAGTTCATCTGCCAGGTGTATATCTCCTTCAATCACCTTTACAGTATGTCCTCCTTTTTCTAATGCTCTTGCAACACGTTCAACTGCCTTTTTACTGTAATGTTCTTTGGTGGTCATACCAAACACGTTTATGACATCATCTGGATCTATTTTGTTTTCATTATAAATTAAAGCGACTTTCAATTTTCAACCACCTTTATTGTTACCTCTAATACATTTCTGTTTATTTTGTAATAACACTGTAATACAATGTAATAAAATAAAGACAAATATATTAAATTTTCTAATTGTCATAAAAGTTAAGTTATGGTCAAAAAATTAATAAATATGAAAAATTCAAGTGAAAAATCAGCTAACGTTAGTACAACTATACGTATTCCAAAGAAAGTTTTTGAAAAGATTGAACTTGAAGCAACTACACAAGATTCGAATATATCCAATCTCATAAACTCTATCCTGCGCAAGTACGTAGCATGGGATCGATTTGTAGGAGATATTGGCTATATGCATATGCCAAAAGCATTCCTTCGTAGCATGTTTGAAAAGATTACCAAAGAAGACATGGAAAAACTTGCGACCACAACTGGGCATTCACGAATGCGAGATGCAATTTTATTCATAAATGGAAAGGTGGATCTGGATGGAACAATCAATGTCATAAAACTATGGTTATCTGCATCTGAAATTCCAATACGAATTATTAGAGACTCCGAGTCTGTAGAATTTATTGTTCCTCACAATCTAGGTCAAAAATGGTCCATGTATTTTGCAATTATTTTGAAAACAATATTTGATGAGCTAAATCTTTCATTAAAAAAAGAAGACCTAGAAGAACATACTGTCACAATAATCTTTTCCATAAATACAAACACTTCAAACAAAAAGAAATCATGAACAAAAAAAAGCATCTGCCTCTTTTTCTGTATTTGTTGTAAAAAAAATAATCTAAAGGTTTAGGTATTTGCGTTAAATTGTTAATTTTTCACTCTAAGATGAGTTATTGACATCTGACTAAAAGTTTGAGCAGTCATTGTAATTTATCATTATAAGATCTTTCTCATGATTAATATGAACCTAGAAATGTCTTGAATTTCATTTATCTAGTGTTTATCTGAAGTCCTCTTGTACTATTATCACTATCGTGGGATAGATGGTGCAAATGTTAAACCACATTTTACCTTCGCTTAATTATTGTCAAAACATCCTCATCTAGTAAAATGTGATTCAAACCTACTCTCTGTCCTCCAAATTTCACACTTTTGCCCCATACCAAACCATATCTGAACTCTCTTTTCAATCTCCGGTGTAACTTGTTACAAATATCTTCAACTGTGTCTCCTTCTCTTGCAATCAGGGGTTCTTTGAAATCTGTTTCTCCACCTTTTGGACGCATATAGATTCTGATAAATTTTAATCTCTCATAGATTTTTTCTTTAAGCAAATCAATGTTAATATCCGAATTTGCTGAAACTTCTATTACATCAGATTTTATTTTTGTCTTTAAATCTTTTAGAAATTCTTTATCCACTAAATCAATTTTATTCAAAATGGTGATTGCTTTAGAATAACTAATGTTCCCAGCAATATGATCTGCTAGTTGTTCTGATGTCAAATCCTCTCTTACTACAACACGGGCACTGACAATTCCGTAAAGATGTAAAATATCTTTGAGATGTTTCTCTGTAATTTTTGTTAATTTTACTTGCTGTGCGATTGCAATTCCGCCCATTGATGCTTTTTCTATTGTAATGTTTGGAGGTAACTGATTCAGCCTGATCCCTATGTTTCCTAATTCGTTTACAAGTACATCTTCATGAAATGGTTGAAATACATCTAATACAAGTAACACAAGATCTGCTGTTCTTGCAACAGATAAGATTCTCTTTCCTAATCCCTTTCCTGTAGATGCACCCTTGATAATTCCTGGAAGATCTAATACTTGGATTTTTGCTCCTCTGTATTCCATCATGCCTGGAACAACTGTGAGTGTAGTAAATTGAAAAGCTCCTACTGCTGATTTTGCCCCAGTCATTTTGTTTAGCAGTGTTGATTTCCCAACACTTGGTAATCCAATAAACACAATTGTTGCATCACCACTTCTCCTAACATCAAATCCATCTTGCTTCATCCCGGATTTTTTGGTAATGTCTGCCTCTTGCTCTCTTTTCAGTTTTGCAATCTTTGCTTTTAGTAAGCCTATGTGATGTTCTGTAGCTTTGTTAATCTGAGTTTTTGCCATCTCGTCTTGAATGGCTTTGATTTTTTCAGGAATCCCCAATACTATTCATCTCTCGCTACATTCTTTTCAAATAAAATCGTATTACTCTTCTTAATTTTTTTGATCCTGCTGATTGGGATGGTTTGAAAATTATTTGATTGAATTAAAAATTCTGGCAGTGAGGATTCTTTAATTGTGTGAAAATCTCTGTAGAAAATTCTATATGATTTTGCTTCATCTGCAAATCGTGCTTTACTGAATATATCTTCTATTACACCTTTCTTTACCATGTTTTTAATTTCATTTCTCTTCTAATAAGATGTCTTTGGATTTTTGATTGTCTTTTTTTATTATCCTTTTTTAACAATGCTTTATTTTCAGATCATATGAGAAAAACTTTCCTTTATTCAATTATTGGGTTTCTCATCATTTTTTATTTTAGTTTGACTGTTTTTATCTTACCTGAAAAGTATCTTTCAACTGAACAACTAATTCCTCAGCCTTACTTTGAAGTAATTTTATCTGATACTGAGATTCTCCTTGGTGATTCTTTTCGGCTGAGTGTAGTTTCAGAGAATAGGGGTGATTATGGTGACATACATATCCTTTCAACTGCATTTCCAAACCTTACTGAAATTGAGGGCATAGTGCAGATCATAACTTATGATTTTACACAGTCATCTGTAAGTATTGCACCTGGTGATGAAATAGGTGCCAAATACAGTGGTGGATTGGAATCTACCATTGCAAAATATCCGTCAATTGAAGCAATGAGTAGGCCTATTTTACCTGGTGCAAAAAATAACCTTGAATTAATTATCACTCCTGAAAAACCAGGTATCTTTACGATCTATGTGAAGTCTATTGACATTCCACATACTAGTAATCGATCACACTATCCTTTATCAGGCATTTTAGATCATCAGAATGAATATGTTCTGGATTATTCAGTAAATGTAAATCCCTAATATTTTATGAACTGCTAGAGACACTATGCCCCTATCTCAATCTGATCTCCTGAAGAAATCTTTGGAACTTTATTCAGAAAAGATTTTTCTTTTTGGAAGTATTTTTACAAGTTTTGGAATATTACTCGTTACCGTAGGTGGAAGCTGGGATATTACAAATCATCTATTAAATAGACCTGAAACCTTTTTCTCTCCTCCACATGCCTTCATGTATACTGGTGTTGCCATATCTTTGATTGGTACAATTCTTTCTTATTTTGGATGGCATAATTTACAAAATTCTAAAGATTACTATTTTCCATCTCTTAAAATTAAATTAATTGGAATTGGATTGCTTATCGGAGCTGGTCCTTTTGATTATGTCTGGCATTCCAATTTTGGTTTAGATGGTTTGCTTAGTCCTCCTCATTTGACATTGATACTGGGAATGTTTCTATGTGGTATAGGTGGAATGTTCGGTATTTCCAAATACCTTAAAACCAATAATTCTAAATCTTTATTTCAGTATTTGTTGGTCTTAGCTGTTTTGCCAATATGGCTTTCTGGTTCTGGAATAATCTCTTCATTATCACTGCCTTTTTCAAATACTGATTATTTTGAATTAAACCCTGACCCTACATTTGCCTTTTTTGTGGCTAGTTTGGCTTTTCCATTTTTAATTTCGTTTTCGATATTGCTAATTTTTAGATTATCTGACCTAAGGTTTGGAATGGTGAGTATCCTTGGTGGTCTGTTCTTGTTAATTTACAGCTCCACTGCAATTGTTCCAAATTTTGCCTTGTTTAATTCAATACAATTTTACTCATTAAATTTAATTCCATTTGTAATGTCTGATGTTATTTTGAGAATTAATAACTCTAAGAAATCTTTGATTTTTGTAGGAGGATTACTAGGCTCTATATTTTACATGATTTACTATCCTTATGTCATGTATACCTTTAATGAGAGTCTGCTTGGAAAGCTAGTTTCACCAAGCTTAATCTATTTTGTATATTTTGAATTGATTGAAACTGTTTTATTATACACTGTGATTCCTGCCATAATTATGGGCATAATTGCTGTGTTTGCATCTGATAAATTATCCCAAAAGATCTTGATGAAAAAATCTTAGAATTTTCTTACGTAGCAAATATTATTTGGTTCAAAAAACAAGTTTTGTGAAAAAGAAGACTTTTGCAGTAGATATTGATGGCACAATAACTGAAAATGGTGGGGGTAGAATTCACTTGGATGCCCTGGATGCCTTAAGACGTTTAACCAATATGGGTCATGACGTAATTTTTGTTACTGGCAGATCATCCATAGAAGGATATCTGCTTTCAGTGTTTGGAGGAACAACAAAAATTGCTGTTGGCGAAAATGGTGGCTGCATAACTCTTGATTCCAATGATCATATTTTGTTGGGAAATATTGAGGAATGCAAAATTGCCCTGGAAGTTATTAAAAACAATGTTGACAATGTTAAAGAAAAACTTGTTTTTCCTAGGATGACTGAAGTTGTTTTAGAGAGAACATTTGATCTAGATACTGCTAGGAAAATACTATCTGAAAAAAATATTGATGTGGAATTGTCTGACAGTCAATATGCATTTCACATCAATTCCTCTGGAATTAACAAGGGTACAGGATTTTCCAAAATTATGGAAAAATATTCCATTTTAAGAGATGATGTTATTGCAATTGGTGATAGTGCCACAGATATTCCTTTATTTCAAGTGGCAAAAACAAGCATTGCACTTGGAAATGCTTCTGATCTAGTAAAATCTAATGCTACAATGATTGTATCTGCTAATGCAGGAGATGGGGTAATTGAGGCATTAGATAAATTGGCACCAAATTTATCCGGACTAAGTTAATTCAGATAGTTGCATCTAATATGAATAAATTCAACTGGATGGGCTTTGCAGTGTGGACAATAAAGAGCAAAACCTGAGTTATTGCATCCAGAACAACCGCAGTTAATCAACAATATGCCACACTGGCAACGAAATCTAGTCATTGTGCCTCCTGATGTTTCACATCTTGTGGCCTGTCCCATATGCCTATTTTTCCCAAGACGATGATTCCTGCACAACCTACAAAGAAAATCCCGCCAACAGTTATGGCCATCACAGATGCAATCTCAAATAAATCCATTGTAACTCCTGATTAAAGGAAAATATTCTTCAGGGGAAATGTTAAGATGTTCAAGTATTTCAATTCCCCTGGACTTTTTTCTTTGCTTCATGGTTTGATTGTGGGAAAATGGCATTTAACCTCTGTGATGACTTTGTTAACAATTGATAACAATTATTTGATGAAAATTAACTAGGATCGAATCTTATTTCAACTAAATGATTCAAATCCTGCTGATCTATGGCAAATACATTGTGTCATTTACTACAAGAGGGTTATGTGCAAAGTGTTTCTCTTCAGGAGTCTCAGTGGAATGGAGAGAACTTATAGATTTTTCAGATATTCTTACGTAGTATTTTAGATTTTTAGCACTACAAGAAAGATTTTGATGTATCAATCCAAGACTAAATGTGGCCATGACAACTAAAATTTAAAGTCATTAGTACCTAAAATCACCATGCTAAGATAAATTAGCACCTAAATCATCTGAGATGTAGCATGACATTCAAATCAATACTTGATGAGATTGAAAATAATCTAAACAAAATTCTTGATGAACTTTCCATGTCTGACGTAAAATTTAGTGTAGAACCGGCAAAACCTGGATTTGGTGATGTAAGCTCAAATATTTCATTTTTACTTGCAAAACAACTCAAAAAAAACCCAAAAGAAATTGCTGATATGTTTTCTGAAAAATTTCAAGATTGCACAAATACTCTGGTTATGAAATCTGAGGCACACCATTCAGGATACCTGAATTTCTATGCTGACTGGGAGAAATTAAGTCAGTTGATTCTATCTGAATCATATCTTGATGAATTCGGTGATGTTGATATTGGGAAAAACTCAACTATTGTAGTTGAGCATACCAGCGTAAATCCTAACAAAGCTCTTCACATAGGACACATTAGAAATATTATCATCGGCGACACTGTTTCTAGAATATTAAAAAAAGCAAATTATCATGTTAATGTTCTAAATTATATTGACGATTCTGGTCTTCAAGTAGCCGACATCATAGTTGGTTTCAAACACTTTGGATTTGTCGAAGAACCTCCTTATGGAAAGAAATTTGATCATTATTGTGGAGATGATGTTTATGTTAAGACCACTGAAAAATATGAAGCAGATCCTAGTCTTGAAAAGATAAGAAGTAATGTCCTCAAAGAACTTGAAAATGGAGATTCTGAAACTGCAAAATTTGCAGATAAAATCACAAGAAAAGTTTTGGCAGGCCAACTTGAAACATGCTGGAATTTAGATGTCTCTTATGACTGCCTTAATTTTGAATCTCAGATTATTCGTTCTGGATTATGGGGTGAAATATTTGAAAAACTCAAAGAGATGTCTCTAATAGAGTTTGAAAAAGAAGGGAAGAATGCCGGTTGCTGGGTAATTCGAGGGGAAAATAAAGAAGAAGATAAGGTCATTGTCCGAAGTAATGGCACTGCAACATACATTGCAAAGGATATTCCATATGCTGCTTGGAAGCTGGGGCTAGTTGATGACCCGTTTAACTATGAAAAATACGAGAAAGAACAGCCTAATTCTAGAGAACTCTGGCAAACCACGTTGAATAAAAATAATTTTATTTCTCAAAACTTTACTGGAGAAAAAGTTGTCACTGTAATTGATTCACGTCAAGCAAGACTACAAAAAATTATTACATCACTTATGGCAAAATTCAAATCTGTCTCTGATGCATATGTTCATCTTGGATATGAATCTGTAACACTTAGTTCAGAAACTGCAAAGACACTTGGTTTGGATACTGACGGAAAACAAGCTCAAATGTCTGGCAGAAAGGGATTGTATGTTAGTGCAGATTCTGTCTACCAACTATTAAAAGAGAAAATAAAAGAAGAAACCAAAAAGCGGCATTCAGAAATGAATCCATCTGAAATTGAAAAGATTGCTCATAATGTATCAGTTGCCACTTTACGTTATGAAATGATTAAGCAAGATTTGGATAAAATTATTACATTTGATTTGACAAAATCTCTTAGTTTGGAAGGTGATACTGCCCCATACATTCAGTATACTCATGCCCGAGCATCTAGAATTTTGGAGAAATCTAATCGCACTCCAACAATTGATGTTGATTTTTCTTTACTCAAAGAGAAATCTGAGATTGATCTGATTAAAAATATAGGCCTTTTTAATTTACAAGTCCGTGATGCTGCAAATAATTTGTCTCCAAAAGTAATTGCAAGATATTGTCATGATTTGGCAGTGGCATTCAATTCCTTCTATGAGCATGCAAAGGTTTTGGAATTAGGTGATGCAAATCTTGAAAATTCCAGACTATGTTTGGTTAATTCTTTTAAAATTACGCTTGAAAAAGCATTAAATCTTTTAGGAATCACTGCACCTGATAGAATGTGATGTCCTAGGGAAATAGTGTTGTAACTAGGTTTTACTGGTTTGCAAACTGTTTTGGAATCTTTCAATCTTAGATAGTTTATGAAGAAATTGCAAAAGGTCAATTTTTCAAACCTATCCCCTTTTTGATTTTTCTTTCAAATTACTCATCATGAGTAAACAAATTACAGAAAAACCCATTCAAAATAAAAATGAGGCAGAAATCTCAAAAAATATCCAATACTCTGAGGTGTACCGAAATATGGTGAGTCAGATGGCAAAGAATTCTGAAAAAGAATACTAAAAATATAACTTGGAGTCCATTTGGATTTTTTGTATTAAATAATGATTATAATCTTTGAGGAATTTTATATTGTAATGGCTTTATTTTCTTTTGAGCGTTTAATTTTATTAAAAAATAGACCAACATCGGACATAAATGAATAAAATTGAATCTTTATCTATAGAATTTGCTTTACTATAATTCAGATCTGTCAAATGGTGTAAAATCATAATTCTTGTTGACACATGAAATTAATTCTTCTGCAATTCATTCCCCAGTACAGTTTGATAGGATACCTTTTTTCTATTGTTTCTAGTCCAATGGTTAAATTATTTTGATTTTTGTCATTTTGTACATATTCAAAAAGATTAGTTTGTGACAGCAATGGTAAAATGTAAGATTTGTAAGGCAATTCATGAATCACCCATACAGTCAGTTTTGACAGAAATAGAATTCATGAAAGCGAAAGAAAAATCTGAACTTTTTGAAAACATGTGGAAATGTCCAAAATGTGGTAGAATGTCAATGTATAGTAGTTTTGATTATTTCTGGCAAGAAGCATCTAATTCAAATAATTAAATAAAAAACACAAATTTTTTTCTAGCTTGTTGGCATTTGGATTGAGATTTTCTTTTTTACGTATTTTGCTAAAGTTTCTGGAGAGTATTCAATCCCATGTTCATTGTTCATGTGATCCCAATAATCGAAGATTACTTTCTCGGTATTTCCTGTTGTGGTAAACTCACAATCAAAACCACATTCATTACATCTAACAGTAACCACATGAATTAGTCCTCATAGAAAAATAAAAGAAATGTGGTGTTGAATCTAAATATTTATTTAGTTTTGTACCAAAAATTGTACGAACTTAAGCATATGGTTATGTAAAGCAGGAAATCTAAAACCTCTTGAAATGATTGCTTGAATTAAGATTCAGATTACTTGAGACTTGTCTAACAAATCCTAAAGATCATTATAGTCAGACACATATTTTTAGGCGTAAAAAATGAGTCATTTTTATCGATAAACATTAAAAAAACGTCTACAATATGTGTGAACTTCTGACACTGCAAAGTGTTGCATTTGAAGTCATATGCCAACACATGATTCAAAATTTGATAAATCTTAATCATTATAAAAAGAGACATACAAAAAACAGATAAAATGTAAAACTATGTGGAGTTTCTTTTTTTGTAAAGAGAAGAATTAAAATAAATTATTCTAATTTTTACGTTGTCTGTTTTTCGGCATTTTTTGGCATACTGTGAAAGATGGATAGGGCTGTTTCAATCCCATTGAGAAACTTTTAGAATTTCTAAATTTGTATTCATTAAAATTTTTTATTTTTTCAAAAAGATCCCCTCCAATAATCATGTTGTTGGTCATAGCCAATTCATTTATTTTTGCACATGTGTTGATAGTTGGTCCAACAAGATCCATCAATCCATCCTCTGTTCTCATTATGGTTACCTTTCCATAGTCAAAACTAATTCTAAAATCAATTTGAGGAAGTATGTATTTTTTAAGAATGTGATTTAATTTTCCATGCATACCAATTATGGAAAAGCCGCATTCAATCACATTTAAGAAATTGGTTTTGTTCTCATTGTGGCAAGTATCTGGAAAATAAAATAAAAGACTGTCTCCCATGATTTTGAGGATTTTTCCTTGACAAGAATTTATTGTTTTTGCCATAGTGTTTAAAAAAATTTCATAGTATTGTGCAACCTTATTCTGTTGTAATCGTGCCACCGTTTTTGTAGAATTTACAATGTCCACTAACCCTACACAAAAATAACTCTGTTTTCCCATCGCTGTGATGATCTTATTATTTTTTTTGATATCTGTAGAATTCCAATTATTTTCAAAAACATTTTTTTCTGTAGTGTAATTTGTGTTTTTTATTATTTCTTGATTCATAAACATTATTGTAGTTGGTCTTAAATAAAGTTCATGTTAATAATGTTAATTATGTTAACAATTAATAAAACATCTGATGTGCCAAAGTATAACTCCATACAATAAAGAAAAATTTACTTCGCTTACTTGATAAAAATATGACCTTCTCTCTTTCTGCGGATAATTTTGTGGCATGTTCTAATTCAGAATTTTTATGTTATTGCCTTGTTTTAAATTCCGGGCTTGAAGAATTATTAACCCATCAACTCTTATCACACTCCAAATTATATCAAGTTTTTCATGTCTGAGTGGCTTTTCTTTTCTATTATTCATCAACAAACTTACACCTCAAAATAAAGAAAAATTTTGGTTTTTTGCTTATTAATGTCCTAGAGAGTTTTACCTCTCTAGGGTTATGTGACCAACTATTGGTTTCCATAACTTGGCGTGCAAACCAATTATTTTTTTAAGTAATTATTTGAGCCATAAACCTTTGTTTTAGCATGTGTTTTAACAAATCAATAAAACCCTGCTCTTGTAACATGATTTAGTATATTCGAGTCTGATTTTTTTAATTGGAGTTTTTATTAATTCAAATCAAAAATCCAATTTCAAACTGGTTATTGTTTATCTTATGAACTGCAAAATACTCTTATTCCCATTTTTGATAATCATCTATTTGTGTAAATATCAATAATGAATTTAAAAAAATGATATTTTTTGCCAATTGTCAATAAAACTTTGAAAGAATTACTGGCTTTATCGTTTACTTCCACTCCTGCAGTAAGTATTAGAAAAGAAAATAAAATGTGGGTTGCAACTGGCATGCTTATTCATTATTTGGAATCTTTTACAGATTCTCTTGTTGTAACTGAAGATGATGAAATACCAATCGGTGTAATCGGAGGTAAAGAAATAATTGAAAATATTTTTAAAAATCCCTCTTCAAATTTTTTTGATAATACTACTGTTGAGCAAATTTTTGATAAAAACCTAGTAATTTTATCTGAAAATACTACTCTTGATGAACTTCTTACTAAATGGAAGAAGAGTAGACGTGCATTTTCTATAATTCCAAATCATTTGGGTGGATATTCTGCCATTTCTGGAAGAAAATTGTTAGAAATTGGTGCGAACTGTGTTACTGATTTAACTCTCTCTGAATTTCCAAAGAAAAATGTGCTTTCTTTTGAAAAAGATAACTCCATAAAAGAAATAATTCAATTGATGTTAGAAAATAACACCAGGAAATTATTGCTAAAAGACACAAATTATTTTGTTAGTGATCTTTTGTTGATTCAGAGCATCGCAAAGGATTTCAATTTTTTTAGAAATGTAAATTTTTTGGATCGGAAATTTGAGGAATCATTCAAACTAGAAGAAGCTACCAAAATTTCTAAAAACCTGAATTTAACAGAAATTTCAAAGATGATGTACATGATGCCTCATCCTTATGTGATCTATGAAAACCAAGTTATTTCCCCATGGGACATCTGTATGATTTTAGAATCAGATAGAATTGAGTTTATGGGATAATTTTTGGAATAATTATTTCTCTTTTGTCCCTTAACCTATTCCTGGAGTTGGTATGGATGCAGATGCTCTGGATGTGTTCTCATAGTATTTTCTAGTATCATCTATCATTTTTTGATTGTCCATGTTTATTTTTTCTAATCTCTCCTCAAATTTCTCAGTTTCTACTTTAACCTTAATAATACCTGAAAGTGTTTTAATTGATTTTATGATGGCATCATCATCGGGAAGCATCATTCTACAAGTAGTATACAAAACAATACTTGCTGCATCTGAATTTTTTAATGCAGAAATTACACTTGCATCCCCACCTAGTACCGTTGCACCTGGAATCAGCGGTAAATTATATTCCTCACAAAGTAGTTTTGAATTATTGTTAGCTGCTAATCCGTAAGAAATGGGGTCTCCTGTAAATTTTTCATTTACTTCCAGTCCACGTGGAATGATTATTTTTTTAATGTTATTGCTTTTTGCAAATTCTATTGATTTGTTAATTAACTCATATGTGGATAGTGGACTCAAAGGGATTTCAGATAATACTGCGTAAATGCTATCCTTGTTGTAGATGCGAATAGGCCCATAAATATTGCCATTTTCAATCATATATGATGGAGAAATCTTTGAAATTTCAAGTTCTCCTATGTCCTTCATTTGTAATTGAGCAATAAGGTATGATATGGCAAAAGCTCCTACCAAACCTGCACTGGGGAATGCGACAATTAAGAATTTTTCATTTTGTGAATTTTCTGAACTCATCATAAACTATAATTTCATAATATAAAATAAAGTATGTTAATTTGATTTTCACTCGTGACATTCATGATTAATTTGAATTTATGTACATAATTTTCTAAATACTGTTTTTGAAAATATTTTGTTCTTACCCAGAATGTATGTGGAAATTCATGCAATACCAATAATTTTAAAATGCGTTCTTGTTTTAGTATGGTTTTTTGAAACAAATCGTTCTTTAAGGTAATTAATTTCCTCAAAATAGTAATAATTCATGACTCCTAGAAAATTTTTTATTTACAAAGCAGATGGTAGACGGGTCAAATTTAATGAAAATAAAATTCTCAGCACATGTATGCGTGCAGGTGCTAGTAAACAAACTGCAAAACGGATTTTAAAAAAAGTAAAATCTGAAGTGTATAAAGATATGACTTCGAATGACATTTACAAAAAAGTTCTTCGCGCCATTTCACAAGAAAAAGGCCTTAAAGCCTTACATCAGAGATATCAATTAAAAGATGCAATAATGAGAATGGGTCCAGCAGGATTTGCATTTGAAAATTATATTGCATCTATTTTGAAATATTATGATTATCAGGTCACCGGAAAAAGATCAAAAATTAATGGAAAGTGTGCAATACATGAAATCGATCTAATTGGTAGCAAAAATGGCCAAAAATTTTTGATTGAATGCAAATATCATTCAATTCGTGGTGCATACACTGGTCTAAAAGAATCATTATACACACATGCAAGATATCTTGATATGGTGCCAAAATTTTCAGGTGAAATAATTTTTTGTAACACCCAAGTTTCAAACCATGCAAAAAAATATGCCAAATGTATAGGGCAACAATTCTTTTCTTGGAGATATCCTGCTTCAAATAGTTTGGAAAAAATAATTGAAAAATATAATCTCTACCCAATCACGATTCTTAATTTATCTCAAAATGAATTGAGAATATTCTCTGAGAGTAACATGATGGTTGCAAAAGATCTTTTGAGATATGATTCGACAAAGATTGCACGAATGACTGGCATATCTAAAAACAGAATTACTAGCATGCAGAAATTAGTTGAGCGTATATTTTACCCAAATTAGCTTTTACCTATAATCTGATTTTTGATAAGTCATGTATTGTATATTCATTGTTTGATTTTAATATTCTGATATCTTTTTTGTGAAATTCAAGCAATGATTGAGAAATTTACGATTTTGATTCATTTAATGGATTTATTTTTAATGATAAAAAGAAACATTTTTCAGTATTGTAAAAATCTGAGAATTCAGTTTTTTGGTTTAATTGAATTTGGATTCTTTACAGAATAGTGAACATACACAATGAGTCATCTGTACATTGACATTTCATAATGCTGCAAAATAATTCGGGTATAAAAATTCTTTATTTGTCTGATTTTGATTTCCATTGAACGATTGGCATGTTTGATAAATAAAAAATTTCTTAAAAAAATAGAATCTAATCATTTATTTTTAAATCTTGAGGAATCCTGGATTTGGGATTCTACCTGCAAAACGCCTTTGTAGGATGATTATTTCATTTGATTTTCTATCCCTGATGATTTTTTCATTAGTTTGCTCTAATGTCTCTTTAATTTCTGAATTACAAATCCTTAATTTCTTTCTCAGCCTCTCATCCTTACTTGTTTCATTAACTAATTGTATTGCAGAAGTTAACTCAGTTAAATTTGAAAATGCTTCTGATAATTTTTCGTAATTCTCTTTACTCTGTTTTGCTAACTTATATGAATTCAGATCCTTGGATATATCTACAAATATTTTTCTGTTCTCTAATTTTTTCAACGACTCTTTGATTCTAGATTCATTAGTGAACATATTGTTGTTGACAAATCCTACATAATCATCAGGATTTGAATAAGATAATTTGTTATAATGAATATCGGTTCCTGACTTTCTAATTTTTTTGACAAATCCTAAGACCTCTAATTTTTTCAATAAATTACTGATGTCTTTTCTTTTGTATCTTTTTCCTTTCTCATCTAAACATGTTTTCCATAAATCATCTTCATAGTTATTCTCTTGATTCATATTTTTTAAAAGCAGTGATATGGAAATTTCTTTCATGATATCTTATTTTTTGTTATCTATTTTATCTTTGGTTGCACTCTTAGAAATCTCATATTGGTAGATTCTGAATTTTTGATTTCAGTCGTGAAATTATTTTTATTGTTTTAACTATATGTTAAAAATTCACTTTTTTGGATCTGTTTGTGTCTCAATTTTGAAATTATTTGAATTTAATTCAATTTAGTTAAGTTTTTGCGTGGTGAATTGAATTTGGAATAACTTCATTCATGATGTTAGTTAGAAAATATGTCAAACTCTAAAACATTATTCTGCCAAAATAACTCTTCATTGTGATAAGCGGAGATGAGTCTAATTCAAAAATTTAAAATACCTGAAATTCATCCATACATCGATTTGTCTATTGTCTCATCTGATGAAGTGTTTGGTGATGGGAAACCACTAAAATTGGCACGCAGTATTTTTTGAACATGTCCTGACACTCTGGCTACATTATCCCATGTGTTATGAAATGAAACTCGGTCTAAAATTTGTTCATCAACATGAGAGAAAATTGCCAACCCTACAATGTTTTCTTTGTCTTTCACCCACTGATGTCCTACTCCACAAGTAGTACAAACTTCACTAATCTCCATGATTGCTTTTGAAAATGATGGATTTTTTAATACAAATAACTTTGCATCTTCTGGAGGAAATCTCATGTTAACATTAACTTGAATTCTGTCATCTCTGTTTGCATTTTTACTGACAACTACATTTGCTCCGACGTGAAATTGCCATTCTACTATCTTGCTTTTTTCTCTTACTTTCTCAGTTTGATCTTCATATTTTATTTTGGTAATTTTTATAAAATCTTCTACAAGTTTTTTTATTTCCTCAGAAGTCTTTGTCATAAATCAAATCGTAACTGTATGATATATGGATGTTATAGAAAAAAGGAATTAATGGCTGTGCCCACAACCACAGGAATCATGACCTTCATGTCCTTGGGATTCTTTTCCTGCACATCTGGAACATTTGTCTGATCCCATTGGGGAAAAGAAACTAATTCCACATGATACACATTTCATGTTTGACATGCTATTTGTGAGAAATTGCCGTATTTATTGAATCCGTTCCTAATTGACAAAAAATAATGAAAATTAATTCATTGTGATGGATTTGCTTTTCCAACGTCTGCTGATTCGTCACTTTTTTTGAATACCCTGTATTCCCCGATAACAGAATCACATTTTTCACAGGTATATTGTCCTCTTTCAACAAGTATTAGATTATCTGCAACTTCCTCGTTGGGATTCTCCTCTAGGTGAATTTTTGGTGGATTTTCAAATTCGGTTTCACAATTATTGCAGTAATGTTTGAACATTTTTTCTGTCTCAAGTTTTCCAATTGGTGCTAAAAACAACTTCCCTACGCCTAAATCTGCCTTTTTTGCTTGTTCGTCAGTTAAATCCGCAATAATATACCCTCCAGATCCTTGAACTTTCAATTCTGCCATTTACAATGATGTCATTGTTGGTCTTAAAATACTATTTGTAATTAATTTGGAGAACTTTTCTGTATTTTTTATTCCAGAGAAAAAAACAGTCTCCTTTACTTTGGAGACTTGGTGATCGTATTAACTAGTTTATGTGAGCACTGGGCCACCAGCTAACACCGCGAGATGTCTCTGACTCAATGACTGTGTTAAAACTATGTTTTTGTTAAAAAAACGGAGCCAAAAATAATTACTTTTAGGTTAATTTTGTAAACGCTTGATTAGTTACCTTGTATGTAATTTGAGATCAGTAGATTCTTATCTAAAATTTTTGGGAAAATCCCATGGCTAAAATTAAACAAAATTCACCTGTATTGTTTTTCTATAATAATTCCAAAAAATGGCTTACAAAGATTTCAAAAAAAGAATCATTTCATACCCATATTGGTGTAATCAAACATTCTGATGCAATTGGAAAAGAGTATGGCTCTAGGTTGGTCACAAACAAAGACAAGTATGTCTATCTTATTGAACCCACAATGTATGATTATGTAATGAAGATTCAGCATGGCACGCAGATTGTATATCCAAAAGATCTTGGATATATTATTGCAAGAGCGGGAATAGGAAGTGGTCAAAAAATTTTAGAGATTGGAACTGGAAGTGGCGCTCTTACATCATTTGTAGCCAATATAATAAAACCACGTGGTCATGTTTACACTTTTGATGTGGATGAAAATTTCATGAAAATAGCTGAAAAAAATATCAAAAAAGCTGGAGTTTCTAAATATGTCACACAGCATAATTTGGATCTGAAAACTGCAAAAACTTTGCCTCTGGAAGACATGGATGTAGCTCTGATTGATTTGGGAGATCCTTGGATTGTAATTCCCAAAGTTCGACAGATGCTTAAAGGCAGTGGAAGCATCTTTGCCATTTGTCCTACAATGAATCAATTGGAAAAATTGACAATTGCACTAGTCGAAAATGAATTCACTGATATAGAATCCACTGAACACATATTGCGTACGATTGAAGCAAGAGAGGGAAAAACTAGACATTCTTTCCAAGGAATTGGGCATACCACATACCTTTGTTTTGCAAGAAAGGCATTTTTTGGAAGAGATTCAAGAAAATCACTTGAAAAATCTACAACTAAGAAAACATCCACAAAAACTTCAAAGAAATCTGTACAGAAATCCCCAAAAAATCGTCCTAACTATTCGTGAAAGTTCAAAACAAGATTTATTCGTCTATTCTTTATGATATATTACATTGGTGGCCAAAAACCTAACTCTTTCAATAGTTAAAAAATTCATTCCTGCAAGAAAATCTAAATCTCGAAAAGGTGACAATGGAGTAGTTCTTGTGATTGGTGGAAGCTATATTTATCACGGTGCTCCTATTTTATCTTCGATTGCAGCTCTTAGATGTGGAACTGATCTAGTTTACACTTCTGTTCCAAACATTAACGTCGCTCCGACTCGATCAATATCTCCAAATCTAATTGTAATTCCTTTAGTTGATCAAAAATTAACTCGTGGTGCTGTAAACAAGCTTTTGGGTGCTTTACCTCGAAATTTAGATTCTGCCACAATTGGAATGGGTCTTGCGATACAAGAAAGAAATGCTCTGTTACATCTTGTAAAGTCTCTCTTAGACAGAGATGTAAGGTTGTCGTTAGATGCAAGTGCACTAATTCCAGAAGTTCTATCATTATTGGCAAACAAAAATGTTGTAGTGACACCCCATGCTGGCGAATTTAAAAGATTGTTTGGGGAATCCCCACCTAAATCAAAAAATGAGCGAATAAAACTAGTTGAAAAAAAAGCAAAAGAAAATGGAATTACAGTTTTACTAAAGGGTGCAACAGATGTGATTTCCAACGGTTCTACAACTTATCTGTATGAGAAAAAAATCCCTGCAATGACAGTTGGAGGTACAGGTGACGTTCTTTCAGGATTGGTCGCAGGATTGCTCTCAAAAAATCGACATTCCTTAGAATCTGCAGCCGCTGCAACTTTCATCAATGGTTTGGCAGGAAAAGCAGTTCAAAAGAAATTGGGATTACACATGACTTCGATGGATCTCTTGAATGCAATTCCCACTGTAATGAAACCCTTTGACAAAATTGTGTGACTGACATGAATCCTCTCCAACATGTAGATTCCAATATGGATGATCTAATTTTAGATCTTCAAACTCTGATCAAGCAGCCTAGTGTTTCTGCAAAAAATGAGGGAATTAAAGAATGTGCAAATCTTGTTGCAAAAATGCTGAAAAAATCTGGAATATCTGCTGAAATTTTGCGATTGAAAAAAGGTGTGGCGCCAATTGTCTTTGGAGAAATAAAATCAAAACAAAACCCTGCAAAGACTCTGATGTTTTACAATCATTATGATGTGCAGCCTGCTGAACCCTTTGATTTGTGGGATAATCCTCCATTTAGTGGAACAAGAAAAGGAAACAAAATTTTTGGAAGAGGAGCGACTGATGACAAAGGGGAATTGATCACCCGAATAAAAGCAGTTGAGGCCTGCCTAAAATCAACTGGTGATGTTCCCTGTAACATCAAATTTGTAGTTGAGGGAGAAGAAGAAACAGGTAGTGCTCATATTGAAGAGTATCTGAAAAGATACAAAAAGAAATTTTCTTGTGATGGTGTAATCTGGGAATTTGGATATGTTGATGCCAAAAATAGGCCCATTATTGGACTTGGCATGAAAGGACTACTATTTGTTGAATTATCTGTTACTGAATCCATCCGAGATGCTCACTCTAGTCTAGCTGTTTTAATTAAAAATCCTGCATGGAGATTAATCGAGGCTATCAAAACATTACGTGATTCCAATGGAAAAATTCTCGTAAAAGATTGGTATGAGGAAGTCACACCACTTTCAAAAAGAGATTTGAAATTAATTGAAAATGAACCCTTTGATGAAAATATCTTTAAAAAAGAATTTGGCTTAAAGTCATTTTTGGGAAATAAGAAAGGGGTTGATGCAAAAAAAGCATTAGTTGGTGGTGCCACTTGCAATATTGCGGGATTTGTTTCTGGATATGTTGGAGATGGCGCAAAAACCGTTCTTCCTGGAAGTGCATTGGCCAAAATTGATTTTAGACTGGTGCCTAAAATGGAACCAAAAAAACAAGTGATGCGATTAAAAAATCATCTGAAATCTAAAGGGTTCTCTGATGTTAAAATCCAAGTTTTTCACGGGGAAGCTGCTGCTAGAACTGATTCTTCCAGTCCTTTTGTTTCTCAAGTTAAAACTGCAGCTGATAAAGTATTTGGAAAATCTATTCTGAACGTATCAAATGCTGGAACTGGTCCAATGCATCCATTTGTTGAAATTCTAAAGGCCCCCTGCATATCCATTGGGAGCACATACATGTTTTCGAGAATTCACTCTCCAAATGAATTTGCAAGAATTGACTTGCTGAAGAAAACCACAAAATGCATTTGTTTGATAATGCAAAATTTTGCTAAATCCTAGTGCAGACACCTAGGTAATCTTCTGATTGCATGTGCCATTGAAATTTTTCCTGGCCCGGCAATCATAATTACTATTGATGACGCTAACAATATTAAATCAATTTCTGCTCCTTTGTCCCCTGTTAAACTTTGAGCACCTTTGACATAGAAGATGGCGCCTAACATGATAATTGAAATTAACACTGCAGACAGTCTGCTAAGAACTCCAAAAACTAAGAAAATCCCTGGAATTAATTCTGCTAATGCAATTGGGATCTGCATTTCCACTGGAATGCCCATGTTTGTCAAAAAATTCGCAAATCCTGGATTAAATTTGGATATTCCATGTACAATAAAGATCACGCCTATAGCAGATCTTAAACCCATGAAGACCACATCGTTTAGAATTTTTTCTTTAATCTCGGCAGAAGTCATGAGGATTCTCTAAAATATTTACTATAATTGCTTTACCCATTACTTACGCGTGAAATGTAGAAAGCCCTTTATTATGCGGCAAAATTATTTGGATTATGTCAATGTATATGCCAGGAGCGACTGCTGTTGGAATTACTTTTGATGGTGGTGTAGTTTTTGCCAGCGAAAAACGAATTGCGTTTGGGAATTTCCTTGTAAGTAAATCCACAAAGAAAACATTCCCTATTACTAACAAAGTCGGTGCAGCTTGTGCCGGTCTTGTGGCTGATATGCAAATTTTAGCTTTGCAAATAGCTGCTCTTGCAAAAATCAGAAAAATGGAACTCAAAAGAGATGTTCCTCCTAACACCGTTGCAAAAATGATGTCAAATATGATGTATGAACGAAGGTATTTTCCATTACTCACTCAGGTAATTGTTGGCGGTGTTGTCGATAAACCCATTATGTATACTCTTGATCCCTTAGGTTCAGTTCTTCCTGATGAATATGCCGCAGTTGGAACTGGCGCTGAAATGGCATTAGGTGTACTTGACCCTCAATTCAAACCAAATATGACAAAAGATGAGGCAATTGACCTGGCAAAAAGAGCAGTCCGTTCTGCAGCCTTGAGGGATTCTGCAAGTGGTGATGGAATAGACGTACTTGTAATCACCAAAGATGGTACTGAAGAATTTACAGAAGAAATCAAATAAATCTGAATTTTTAATCAAATACTCAATGTTGTTTTTTGTTGATGCAATGCTTGGCAATATTGCCAAAAAACTACGTTTACTAGGATTGGACTCTGAATATTTTTCTGATATTGATGATTCAGAATTATTAGAGAGATCTCAAAATGAAAATAGAATAATAATCTCTAAAGATCAGAATTTAATTAAACGTGCAGAAAAGATGGGCATTCAGTCTATTTACATTACTAAAGAAAATGAGATTGAACAATTTCAAGAAATTCGTGAAAAGACACATTTAGAATTTAATGAGATTTCCGGTGACGTCGCAAGATGTCCTAAATGCAATTTTACAACATCCAAAATAAAAAAATCTGAAATTACCGATAAAACTCCAGAAAAAATTTTAGAATGCCATGATAAATTCTGGAAATGTAATGGATGTGATCAAATTTATTGGGAAGGAGCACACATTAAAAATTTACAAGAGTTTGTGAAAAAAATAAAATGTTCAATTTAGTCATAAATTGTTTTTCCAGTTTCCCAAAATTTGTCTGAAATGTAATGAATATTTTTTATGACTTCGCCTTTTTCCATATTTTCTAAATCTGAGCTAGACACCATTGCCTTTCCAACTGCTAAAAATTTATGTTGAGATTCTTCTACAACACAAACAAGCTGTTCCTTTTCAAATTCTGTAAATTTTTTAATTCCGGGCCTCATTACATTGGCTCCTTTACACATAAATTTCACAGCTCCCATATCGACCATGACGTTGGGAAACCTTTCTAACATTTTGGTTTCTGATAAAAATGGAAGATAGTCTTCATTTATTTTTAGTATCTTTATACCTTCACCTGTAATTATTTGTGCATCGTCCAAAATCTGATGTACTTTTAGATTTTTTATTTTGGGAAATTCCATATTCCATTTTTCTGAGATTGTTTTTAGGAGTGTGGCAGTTTCACTCTTTGAAATTAGATTGGATTTCAAATTCTTGCAATCTCTTGTCTGATGTCTAACAAATCTCTTAGAATAGAACTGGCAGTTTCCATACCTCCTGCACCTCTACCGATGATAGTTTGAGTTCCTGAGTGTTCTGATGTAAAAGCAATTGCATTTAAGGTTCCATTCACACAAAGTGGATCATCATTTGATATTTCTTTAGGGCCTACGATGAGTTCTTTGTTACATGATGCAATTAATTTCACAGAGCAATTGTTCTTATCTGCTTTTTTAATATCATCAGTTGTCACATTTCTGATGCCAGTACAATTGATGTCTGGCAGTGTTACCTTCATTCCCATGATCCAGTTTGCAAGAATTACTAGCTTTGCAGCAGCATCCAATCCGTCTAAATCTAAAGACTCATCAGCCTCGACATATCCTCTGTTTTTTGCGTCTTTGAGTGCTTCTTTAAATGACATTCCTGTGGACATATTTGTTAAAATGTAATTTGTAGTACCGTTTAAGATTCCTGCAAACGATGTTATTCTTTCTCCACTAAGGCTGTTTTTTGCATAATCTAAAATTGGAGTTCCTCCTCCTACGGTTCCGCTAAATTTGAACATAACTTGATTGTATGTTGCAAGTTCCATGAGGGATGGAAATGCTAGTGCCAGCGGACCCTTGTTAACTGAAATTACATGCATTCCTTTTTTCATTGCAGTAGTGATGTGAGTCATGCCTGGTTCGGCATCTTTGTAATTACTAGCAGTGGTTTCAATTAGCACATCGGCTTCAATATTTTTTAACATTTCTACTCCTGACATTGAATTTTTTTTATCAGAGTAATTTTTTACAGTTCCAAATTTTTTTTTTACTTCTACTAGTTTGGTGGAGTCCAATCCTGATGAATCCACTGCACTTCCTTTACTATCAAACACTCCTACAACTCTTGGTTTTAATCCGTATTTTGCATAAAGGTCTTCAGATCTTGATTCAAATAGTTTTACTAGACTTTGGCCTACGACACCAAATCCACATAGTATTATTCTCAAACTATTTCATTCCTTTTTATTGCATATTTGTATCTCTCTTTATTCCTCTGAATTTTATTGCTCATCAAGTGTAACACATCATATTTTTTTCTAATTTGTTTTAGTGGTGTTTGTATCATAGAGTGGGTTGTCAGATTGCTTTCATAAATATTCTTAGTCAGATTATCTTTGGTTTTAATCAATTTTATGACTAAAACACTTTGCCGTAATTAATCTAATATTTGATATGTTATCCAAAGTGTGTATTATATCTCATATTTTTAATATCTGCATTGCAATGGATGTCAAACTATGATTCATTTGAATTATAATAGTAATTACACTTTAAACCTCTCTTATTTTTTCATAATTTATTATGATCATGATATACATTGATTGTTCAAAAACCATATTTAGTTTGTAAGGTTATGTATCTTGGTCTTTTTCATGCTGTAATGAAATAGAATTAATGCAATACCTTTGATTTGTAGGCTTTGGACCATCATCAAAAACATGGCCTAAATGAGCCCCGCATTTCTTACAATTGACCTCTGTTCTAATCATTCCATAGTTTGTATCAGAAACATATTCAATCTTATCCTCTGATAACGGCTCCCAAAAACTTGGCCACCCTGAACCTGAATCAAATTTTGCTTCCGATGAAAAAAGCTCTTCTCCACAACAGACACATTTGAAATGCCCTTCAAGTTTGGTATTATTATATTTCCCAGAAAATGGAGGTTCTGTCCCATGATTGACACATATTTCATATTGTTCAGGAGTTAGCTTTTCTTTCAACTCTTCAAAATTTTCATAAATTTTATCAGTCATGTTTTTTATTGCTATTTTCTATATTAGAATATTGTTCTATTTTTTTATTTGTTTGCGCTTTTCTTCAGTTCTTTTTTCTGATTCAAATCTCTCTAAATCATATTCTTTTAAATCAACAAATTTCATTATTTTACTCAAGTTTGGATGTACTTTGTTAATTTCTTGATACATTTGTTGTGCAACACGTCTATAATCAATATGCCCCTGGGGAACTGTTCTTAGTTCAATCAGGTGACAAGCTTCTCTTAGATTGAATTTCATAATATATGGATAGTTGAATGCAAAGTTTACTATATACTGTCCTTGCTCAGGATGTTTTACTCTAATTTTATCAAATGTTTCTTTAGTTTTATTCATGCAATCTTTAAAGTCTTTTTCAATTCCAAGGATTTTGATTTCGCTTGGAAGACTGTATCCATGATCTGTTGTAAGCAATTGCCTTTCTAAAGTTAATGCTCTATGTCTATGAAAATCTCTGAACATTCCAAAATTATTACATAAATCAAATGTGTAGTAAACCGATTCAAATGCCCTTGAAGGTCTATGACGTCTATTTCTTCGAAGTTTGGCAAATTCATTGATCATTTTAATTTTGTTCACACTAGACATTTTCTTAACCTGATGTAAGATATTTTGGTATGATGTACTTGGTGATTGTTCATAAATTATACTTGTGATGATCTTATCTATTGCATTTTTTTCTGATTCATGATCTACAAGTTTGGTGATTGTTCCTATGATTGGGTTTGGCTTGATTTGATTTCTTGCTATTGTTTTTGATTTATTTTTAATGTCATTAAGATACTTTTGAAACGCTTTTCCATATTTGTCATCTGCCCTTCTAACAAATGATTTGATAGTTGTATCTAATTCTTTTTTGATTTTTGAGGCTAAATTTTGTTCTTCTTTAAGTTCAGATGAGCCTAAAACTGTGAGAAGATATTCAAATGCACGTCCATTTCCTGTGATCCCCACATTTGTTAAAGTCGATGCTGGAAGAAGCCCTCTGAGAATATCTAATGCTTTAGCTTTAGTTGATCCTTTGTAAATCATATTTGCAGATTTTACATCTGCTTCACTTTTTAATTTGCAAAATAATTTTTCTTTTCCATCTGTAGAATCTTTAAAACTATATTTTTCTATTGGATATTTTTCTCTGACATAATTAATCATGGGTTCAATATTTTTAGAATAAACATCAAATGAAAAATTGCATGTTTCTTCATACATGTCTGCAAATTTTGATTTTGTAATTACTGGGTCTCTGTAAAATCTGTATCTCCCTTTTTCTTTTTTATTCCATGCAACATATCTGGATGACTTTTCTAAATATGATAATCCTATTCTTCTGTCTTCGATTTTTTTTACTGCTATGTTTGATAACCCCTCAATTGCAATTTGTGCTTCTCCTAATTCTGCAACAGAATCATCTCCATATTCTAAAAGTACTCTGTTGTAAAATTCTTCTCCTCTTTTTTTATTTTTTAAAAATTCCTCAAGAAATATTCTTCTCATGCTTTTGTCAGTTCTACTATATCTTGACATCAATGCTCCACGATCTACTTGTCTTGGAGTAATTATTGCAAAGACATTACCTTCAGTGTTTGAAAAATGATCTGATAAAATCTTTTTTTCACTATCTGAGAATTCTGACAATGTCGATCTCTAGAAATTCAATTATTAATAGTCTATTTCTTTTTTCCAATTTGAATTAGATCGGGACCTTTGTCTCTGTTCTTATCTTGACCTTTTGCTTGCCACCTCAACAAAACTTCTTTGAATGATGCCGCATCCGCTTCATTTTCTGTATACATCAATGTTGTAACCCAGAATCCCTTCTTGGCAGTTTTTCCTCCAATTGAATTCATCCAGAAATCATTTGGAAGACTTTCCAAAGCTTTGTTGTTGGGGTCTTTTGTGGTCTCAATCCATCTATTTGCAACAAAATTCAAAATTTGTTCTAGTTCTTCTCTTTGAATCATAGGATTACTCTTTTTCATCTGAATTTTAAA
>JAOTSS010000045.1 GCA_029864805.1 Candidatus Nitrosopumilus sp.
TCTACACCCATTGCCATCAAGACAATCAGAGCCATTATGGCAGTCAATCCGACAGACTTTTTGTTGTGATATCTAGTCACACAAAAAATTTGAGAATTTTGCTATTTAAAATTAGAGAAGAAAATGTCCTGGTTCTCAAATGTAGTGAATCAGCCTGTGAATTCTCAGTTCTTCCTCGTACAGAGTCATGAATCCGCAGTGGGTGCACTCAAAGAATGGGTTATTGTTTGGCTTGGAAATTTTTTCTAGTCTTTCTTTCATCTCTTTGCCTTCAAGTGGCTCTATCTTGATGTTGTCATCTATTGGAATTATCTGAAAATGATCCTTCAAGTTTGCTGATTCTAGAAATTCCGTAATGGCAGATATGACATCCAGATTGTCAATCGTATGAGTATCATCCATAGAATCAAGGATGAATTTGCCTGATTTTAGAATGGGAAGTGCCTCTAGCTTGTCAGCAACATAAACTAGCAGTTTGTCTTTTATTGCAAGTGCATTGGAGCAGTCAACTGTTATCATTTCTCCTCTTCAATGCTTTTCCTATACCTCTTTTTTTGACAACAGTCAGACCATCAACATCTATCTTTTTTAGTGCTTCACTAATTGCCATAACATCATTATTTGGAAGATATGCATCTATTCGAATCATATGAAAATTATGTTAAAATCAGTTATAACTCTCAAATTCTATTTTCAGATCTAGAAATCACTCTCATGTCTACATGCATCTATTTTATCCCTAAAATGGTGGTTGTTCTTGTATAGTTGAATCATAATAATAGATGTTAAAAATAACTTAAACATTACAAGTGGCGTCAGAATTCTGACATCTAAACATTGGATTACTATTTTTATTGGCAAATATTAAAAACAGATTATAATTCGTTCAAAATTTTTTATTGTTAATGTAATGATATTTAATAATCAAAACTTTGCTAAAAAATGGTTTTACAAAGATGTTTGAAATTATCAACAACGAGATAACATGGAAAACATGGTTCTAGGACGTCTACCTAACATGAAATGTTTTCCAAACCATTACTCTACGACGCAGAGCAACAGATTTCTCGTTGATATACATACGTCAAAATAATATTTAAGATTGATCATAATTTTCAGATAATTTAACCCAAGTTATGTTATCCAAAATGACATCTATATCTAGAATGCTCATGATTGTAATAGATATTTTTGGGATGATCCGTACTTGAACCCTCAAGTATTTTCAATAAAAATTCTAAATGAAAAGAAATAGGATTAATGCATGAAATGTGCTTGCCCATGAGGCAGGCATTCCTCATGCAATTCTCCTGAATCTTCATGAAGCAGACAGCCACATCTTAACTTCACAAAGTGGGGATTTTTGTCGTAATGAAATTCATCCATGGATCTGTTTTTCAAAATTTGTTTAAATCACCGATGAACAAGTTCTCAGTGAGGCCTAAATATTAAATTTCCAAACATTTCTTGTTGACTGTCATGTATATCCCAATTCGACCAGCAAGAAGAGATTATGATGAGGATGAATAAAAGAAAAGTCAGGCAATAAGGCATAACATATCCAGTAGCAAAAGATGTCAAATTACCAATTGTGTATAAAGATGAATGCCGATTAAGTCTCTGTTAATTTAACTGAAATTTCCGTCATGGGTCTAGACAGTTCATCAGGGATTACTATTAACAATCCGGCATTCTTGTCTACATTATGGCATTTACCTGAAAATTGTTGATAGTTATTTGCATAACAGCCATCTTCATCATAGTATTCAAAGATTTTAGAATGCGAAAAGTAATTCCACTGCTGGGCATATGATGGTACAAAATATACATCAAATCCTATTGTGTCATCATTTATTGATACTGTATAATCATAGCTTGTGGATTCTTTTGATGTGCAAATTGGAACAAACTGTGCAAACCCATTTTCTAGTTTTTGTTTTTGTGAGTCATCTGAATAAGTCAGGTTTGGAATAGATTTATTTTCTTCAAATAATTCAAGTTGATTTCTAAAAAAGTCTAATCCCGTCTTTGCGTAATGAAACCATTGTGATTGACAATTCCTATAGTCATATTGTACTGCAACTACAGGCTTGTCATTGACATATTGGAGGGTATTTTGTCTTTGTTTAGCACCATGTTTTGAAACGTCTGGTTTTTCTTCTTGACCGGGAATGATTTCTCGGTTCCAGGAAGTAGAAACATCAACTATTACGTTTCTAGGATAGCTTTTCCATTCAGGCTGAAAATGAACATAATTAGAATATTCGTTTAATTGATTTATGATAATTCCAGGAGAAGTGTCAGGATTTTTCTTTGAATCATAAGCAACAGCATCATCAAATGAATCAACAATAACAAAAAAAGATAAAATCGTAACCAACATTGCAGTTATGGAATAGCCAAAATTTTTCATTTTTGACCTCCAAAACAACAAAAAAACAAACCACAAGAGTTACAGGAAAATTTATCGTCATCAAACTCAATATTTTGAGATCCACATTTTAGACAGGTTTTTCTTAAAATCATTTAACATCTTCTCCCAGAAACGAACTGGAATAATGTGAATATTCTCAAGTAAATTGTTTTCATGTACCCATAAAAAATCAGCAATACATCGCCTAAACTGAGATCCTTCTTAGGTTTCTTCACATACAGAGAATTCAAAATGTGATATTTCATATCAAGTTATAAACAATGATAAATATATTGTTCGTGGAAAAAATCTCCATCAGAAATGTCCAAACTGGAAACAAAGTCAGGCAATAATAACAAAAATTATCAGAATATGTCCAGATTGGAAATTCATAATTAACAGCAACTAGTATCTAAAACATGGTAGATGACATCGACAAAATTATCCTAACAGAATTAGGAAAAAATGCCAGAAAATCATCTCAGGAAATCAGAAAGATTTTGCAAAACATGGACTATCAAATAACAGATAGAGGTATAAGACATCGACTGCAAAAATTGGAAAAAAATAAAACAATACTAGGATATCATGCCACACTAAACCCAGAATTGATTTCAGAAAAAGTTAATCGTACAATCATTTTAAAATTCAAGTTCACAAAAAATACTCCCGAGTTAATCACCAGGCTAACTGAGTACGTAAATGAATCTCACTTTTGCATGTATTCCAGTAAACTGAATGGGGATTTTGACTGGATATGTCATTTTGTATTTGATTCTGTAGAACAATATGACTTGGAGACAAACAATTTTTTAAACAAATTTTCGGAATTAATTTCAGATTATAGATCTTATGAATCAAATTTGATAAAGAGTTCACCGTACACCATATATGATCAAGAACAGATCAAAGAAAAAAAACTTCAAGCTTTCAAAATACTTCAAAGAATAAAAAAATACAATACACTAAATGAGAGACTACAGGAAACTGTAGAAAATCTTGTAAGATACTTTGACGCAAAATTTGCCAGGGTTTGGTTTGTAGACAAATCTGAAAAATCATTGGTTTTACGATTCAGTGCAGGGAAATACAAAAATATCAATGGAGAGTTTTCCAAGATTCCAATAAAGTCATTGAAAATTGGAGCGATAGTCACTACAAAAAAACCAATTGTCTCAAATGATGTTGTTCATGATCCACGGATAAAACATCACGATTGGGCAAAAAAAGAGAAACTCAAATCATTTGCAGGATACCCACTAATTTATGATAGAAAGGTGATTGCAGTGATAGCCTTGTTTAGTACAAAGCAGTTTTCACCATCAGATTTTGAGATTTTAGGCATATTCTCAGACCGAATTTCAAAGGAATTGGCAGGATTCTTTGAGGCAAAGGCCCTTTTATCAGAGTAATCATCCCAGAATTAATTCAGATAGACTTACCTTGCACATTTTTGAGATTGAGTTGGAAAGACAGACTTGAATTTCTAAGATTTTGAAATATAGTAATAGTTCATTGGATCATGGGCAATCTCTTTGACTTGAACACTAGAAAAACCCGCATCAATTAACATCTGAGTTGCAAGCTCTTTTCCCCACATTGCACCCAAACCTTTTCCTTCTAATGCAAGTGATACCGTCATGCAATGTAAGCAAGATACAGTGTAGAGATAAGGTGCAAAAGAATTATCTATATTATTTTCAAGATTAGATGACGCACGAATATCTTGCATCAAAAATATTCCTTCAGGTTTTAGAGATTTTTTGATATTTTCCAATACCTTGTCTGGCTTTGCTTGATCATGTATTGCATCAAACGCTGTGATTACATCAAAGTGTGAATCTTTAGAAAAAGATGCAGCGTCTTGTTTCTCAAAGATCACATTACTTAATTCAAGTTTTTCTGCTTCATTTTTTGCATTCTGTATTGCTTCAGATGAAAAATCATAACCAGTAAAGTGTGAATTTGGAAATGACTTTGCCATTAAATTGATTGCTTTTCCACTACCGCATCCAACATCTAGAAGTTTAATTCCAGATTCTAGTTTATCAAAAGTTGGGATTAATGGTAATATCTCATTAATCAATATAGGAAGAACTGTTTGTTGGCTTTCTTCAGCCATGACAGTATGAAATCTATTAAATAATTCATAAGAAACACCGCCACCTTTTTCAAAACAGTCAACAATATGGTCCTCAACATATGCAAGTGCTGGAATCCATTGCATTGATGATGCAAAGTTGTAATTACTATGTCGCGTAAGAAATTGAGCCTTTTCTTTTGATAGGGAATATTTTTGAAATTCTGGTTGATAATCAATAATTTTTGAAGTGACAAGACCACCTAGCCACTCTCGGACATATCGCCCATTAAGATTTGCAGCAGTTGCAATATCTTGACTGGTTGAGGGTTTGAGTTTTGCCATAACATCAAAGAGCTTAGTTCTATGACCCACTGAAAGCAATAATGCAATGGCTGCCTTATTCATCACATCCATCATCTCATCTTCAAAAGAAGCCATATTCCGATTCTTGCTAGAAATTGTAGCATAATTATTGTTTTTGAATACACAGTAGACTCACACCATTTTTCAGGATTCAAGAGATTAGAAGAGATTCTCCCCCTACGTATTAATTTTAGAAGAATTTAGTATAATCAATGAATACTAGATTTTACATCACTATGGGAATTTCTGTTGCAGCTTTAGCAGTTGGATTTATTTTGTTATTTGGATAGTCTCTGAAATTTTGAAGATGTAATTATATTGTAAATCATACCTATGAAAACAAACCTCAAAATTCCTTGATTATCAAATTATCTGTGACCAAAAGATTTCAATTTGGATGTGTATGAGAGGCGTAAATATCAAGTTCCTCTTTGGAATACAATTTAGTGTTAAAATGTACTAATTTTGAAATATTTTGAAAAGCAGGGCATTGATTATCAATACTGAACAGTTCTTCACAGTTAGGACACTGTATCACCACATGGTTCCCCCAATCACATTCAATGTCATCAATGATTTCAAAAGTTACCAGATCATTACAAGTACATCGTAATTTGTTTTTGAATTTATCAACTAGATTCACAAGGATACTTCAAAAAAAATCAAATATAATTTATTAATAATTAAACAAAGAAAAAATCTGTAGTTGACTGAATGTCCCACATGCAAACTTTTGATGGAATCACACTCTACATCAGAATTAATGGAATGTTGTATGAAACAAGTCGGAGAGGAATATGATGAGGAACAAACAGGTAAATGCCCAAATTGTAGACATGACATAAAAAAGCATTCAGGCAAAGAACTTGCAGAATGCACATTAGAGTACCTCAAATCTGGAATTAATTAATTTAAGATAGGAATAAACATCAGAAAAATAAAAAAATATCATTGGATCAGATGACGAAAAAATTAATTGATGAATTTTCACCCATGTGGACTAACAAGCAAGTATGGGAATTTGAGCAGATAAATGAAAACATAAGATTTGATGTTGTTTATGCCCAACCAGGAAACTATGATGCAAAATCATGGAAGTCAAAATTAGCATTTACTGATTCAGAAATTAGGAATGTAACTGTTCAAACTTTTGATAATTTGACAGATGGAAACGAATTATGGATAGTAAACAAAGGGCAATGGAGGATTGAGAGTCAATACATACCATATCTCATGGCTGTAATGGCCGATATTATGATTGAAGAGGAGATTTGCCTTAATTTTAGAATTGAAGAAAATTGTTTGGTTGTCTCAATAGATCCCAAAGCAGATGTAATTGACTGTAAAGAATTCTTCGAAGAGTTTTATCATCTTGCAACAGGTTTCAATTATGATGTAGACACAGGAATTCCAGATGATGAGACAGAAGCTGAAATGCATCTTACCCGTTTACAAGAAGAATTTGATGATAGAATGAAAGAGCGTTTAGGGGACAAATACTTGCCAGGGAACAACGATCCAGATACAATCAATTCCAAGTGATTACTAAAATACTAGAAAAAGCTGGAAAAAACATTGTCGGAGAGAAGATCATTTAGAAGATTTAAAAAAGAACCTTCGTTGACAAAAGAGCAAAAAATAGAACAGTTCATTATAAGAAACTCAAAGAAGGGGTATTTCACCAAAGTTTCAACAATCTCCTATAAATTTGAAATTTCAGAAGATGCTGCATGGAGTATTGTCGGAGAATTGTTATCAAGTGGTGTACTAGAATCAATCCATGATGAATTTTCAGGAGATATGAAGTTATGTGAAGCTGGAAAAATTTATTTGATAATGGATTTGGAGAAAAGAAGAAAAAGAGAAAAATACAACAAGCTAAAAATGAAAAAACCAATTTCAAAAAAGAAATAAAAATCAAGATTTATTCTCATAGCAAAACTCTTAATTTTATAAAATGTGAGATTAGAGTAACTATGAGTAATGATGAAAATCTTCCCGTACAATGTCACCCTGTAATTAAATCAAAAAAGAAGAAAATAGAGAAAGAAAATGAAACAGTGTAAACTATGTGGAACTCCACTTGGTAAAGAACCCACCACTGGGGAATTGGAGAGTCATTGGAAGAAACATCATAACTGGCATTGGGAATCCAATAAAGAAAAGACACCAGAAGACGCATTATTGAAAAAACGAGATTAAAGACGTCTTGGAATAGCAGTCGTTTATAGCATGCCTAGACCACTATACGAAGGCGTCAACATTATCTTAGGTTAAAGATATAAAAAATATTTGAGAGAGTTTGTAAACATTTGTTTAATTCAAATCAAAAAGCAAAACTAATTTTCAGAAATCAAGTAAAATGATTTATCCATTCATAAACAACTTTGAAACCATGAGAGGTCGTTATTTTGAGAGATAGTTTTGCAGAGTATACAAGATGTCCATCATGCAATCAAGCATTGATTTATTGTGATTGTAATTGTCCATTTTGTGGAAAACGTGAAGGACGTCAATGTGAGATAAAACCACTATAACTTACATCCAATCTTGTTTTTGTAGAAAGTTTTATTCTAAATAAAAACACATTGTAGTATTCTAATTTATTATGTCAAATTAGAAAGCACTAACGTGTCAAAAAAGGTAGATTAGTTCCTGTTCAAATGTAATATACATCATAAAAAAACAAGTTGTAGGTAAATTCTAGACGCTAACGAGTTTATCGAGAACAGAAAATAACCCTCCCCTACTCATGCAATTGAATCTGCCTGCCTGTTAACTGAGAAATTTGTTAAGTAATGATTGTTATGGTTCAAATGTGACTGGGAGCACAACGTGTATGGGGTATAGATAGGGCGGCTCCGTGTAACCATAACTTTCGGCACAATGAAAACTATAATTAAAATTCCATATGTAAATTAAATTATCTTTGGAAACTATAGGTACGGTTGAGCTTGAAAACGGAGAATATTTTGTAACCTTAGATGAAAAATCAAACACGGTATATGTATCCAATAACAAATCTGATTCTATCCTCATTATTGATGGAAACGCCAAAAAGACGGTTAACAGAATTGAAATTGAAAGACCAAGAGAGCTTGTACTAAATTCAGACAATAATACCCTTTATGTAATATCTGGAAATGCAGGTTTTTGGCTTCGTGACAATGGCGCTAAAATTTCTGTGATTAACCTAGCCACAAATCAGATTATAGACTCAATAGGAAAGAAGGAGGGTTTTGGAGACATTAAATTAAATCAGAAAACAAAATCACTTTATGCCACTCAAACCAATTCCAAAAAAGTCTGGGTGATTGATACCCTTACAAATGTTGTAAAGGAACAGATCAAAGTTGGAGGAAAATATCGTTCGATTGCAATAGATAAAGTTAACAATATGATCTATCTTGCAGGAAGAGAAAGGTTCGATGATAAGATGTCTTTTGCAGTGATTGATGGAAAAAATGATAGTTTTGAAAAAATTACTAGTAAAATGGTCTGGAGTGGAAAAAAAGTCTGGGAATTATACTATAATCAAGTAAACAACAAACTATATGCATTTGTTGAACAATCGAGGGGAGAAAATACTTTTGAAGTATTCATACAGTCAATAGATCTAGAATCTAGATCCTTTGGACAAAAGACCGAATCAAGAGGAGTACAAGATGGAATGGGATTTGATGAATCTAGAAACAGGTTTTATTTTTCAGATGTACAAAAAGGTGAATTTTCAGTTCTTAATTATTCACTTGAAGAAATTGGATTATTTCGATTTACAGAACCAAAAGGATTTGTAGAAAAACATTTCAAAGGACACGGGTATCATTCAAAATTTGCCGTTAACTCTGATCTACAATTAATTTACATTGCTGGTTCTAAAATGAATCTTCTTCATATCATTAAAGAATAGGTACAAGTTATGAAATTCTTATGTGAATATTTCACAATTTATAACATTTAGAATTGATGAGCATTAGAAACTTGTTCATTCCATTTTTTAGACCAAGTATAAACAAAGTATATCGTAAGTATCTGAAATCCTATATCTATGGGAATGAATATCAAAGATAGGAATTCCTCATTTTCACTGGTAATGGAATCATCTTCAAAGCTAAAATCTGTACTTTGCAATTCTACTAATACAAATGAGAACGTTATTCCAAGTATAATGACAAAAAGAGGAATAACTACATACAAAAAGTATTTTCTTAATTTTTTGATTCTATAAAATGCGTACAAGTCTAAAATTGGAATAAATGTAAAAATTATTTGCCATAGTATACTGACAGGGCCCTTTGCAGGCATATCAATTATCTACATTTTTTTTGAGTATTGTGATTGACTTAAAATCTCAATTATGATAATTATATGGTTGTTTAATATAAACACAGTAATAAAATATTAGATGAAACTCATATTATTTTCACTAATTGTATTTATTTCAACACTAGCTTACATCGACACAACAGAAGCACTTGCATTTGAGGTTTCATACAAACCAAACGGAATTAAACTAGCACCAGATCCCACAGTCTGTACCATCGAACCAACAGAATCAGATCTTACCTCAAAAGAAGTGGAAAAACTAATGAAGCAAACAAAATTGGCAGTTGATGAATGGGAAACAAAGCTACAGGCGGAAACAAGAAACAACAAAGAAGGATGGGATTTTAACTATATTGTAATAGATGATAAAAATAGAACAAATGCAGATCAAAGCTGTGACATAACATTTGTATTTGAACCAAAACCCGCAATTGCAGAAAAATATTTTACTTTAGGAATTTCAGATTATGATGCAGAAACACAGACTAGCCTAATCACGATATACTATCTGGAAATTGAAGAGTGCTATCACACTGAACGTGAGGGGGATACAATTTTCTATTGGTATGAAACATGCTACGGTGAAGACATGCGTAACTCTATGCAAATTAATGCTGTGACAAAACATGAATTTGGCCATGCCATAGGACTAGCCCATTATGAACCTGATGACCCAGAAATTGCAGAATTGTGGTCAAAGGGAACCACGGTGTCTCCTTCAATCATGGTACAAATAGCATTTGACAATTCAAAAGAAATGCAGATTAGAGACGATGATATCAAAATGCTTTATTCCATTTATGGGGATGATGGATTTGAGTCATCTGAGAATGAGGAGGATTATTTTGAATTATTCAGAGTGGGCGATTATTTGGAGAAAAAAGAATATGAAAAATTGCAGAATTATCTTGATGAATTTCTCAAGGAAAATCCAGAAAACGATGATGCAAATTATTATCAAGCATTACTCCATTATGAGTTAAAAAATTATCAGAAAGCAATTCCGTTTTTGGATAAATCAATAGAAAGTCAACCAGAAAACGATGAACTGCTTTACTATCAGGCAAGATCATTGTACAATGTAGAAAAATATGCCGAGGCACTTCCATATATTGAAAGAGCTGTTGAGATAAATCCTGACAATCTTCAAATTAACTCCCGACATGGAGTCATATTATTTGAGTTAGGACGATATGATGATGCTCTCAATGCATACAGGATGGCACTATCCATTGATCCTGAGGATCCAACTACATTAGATAGGAGAGGGCAAGTACACCACCAAATGGGGGATTATGAGAAAGCTCTGACATATTTTGATATGGCACTGGATATTGATCCTGAGGATAAGGGCACATTAGTTAACAAGGCAAATGCATTGTTTGAGCTCAAAAAATATGATGATGCCATAGAGTATTATGAAAGGGTTTTAGATATGGATTCAAAACACCTAGAGGCTCTAAAAGGAATGGCTGCATCTTTGGAAAATATAGGTGATGAACGTGAAGCTGCCAAATATTATGAACGGATCAGTCTTCAAGACGAAAAACCATCTACAAATAAAATCATTGAAAACCCCATCAATGCTGCTTCATCTCAAATTCCTGATTGGATTAGAAACAATGCAAGTTGGTGGGTAGCAGGAAATATTGATGACGATGCATTTGTTGGAGGAATACAGTTTCTGATCAAAGAAGGAATCATACAGATTCCAGAAACTACAAAATCTACTCCAAGTGATTCTCAAGAAATTCCTACATGGATTAAAAACAATGCTGACTGGTGGTCTCAAGGACTAATTTCTGATAATGATTTCCTAAAAGGAATTCAGTTCTTGGTTGAAAACGGAATAATTATAGTTTGATTATTTTTTATTTTTAATATGATTCAAAATTTTACTCAATGTCTCTTTTTGAGGTTTTAACTTTTCACCATTTTTTGCCTTTTTTTGCAACTCAAACAAATTGCTCTTTGACACTCCGATTTTCTTATGATCCTTATACACATCAATTCCCAAAATCACTTCTCTTAGATTGAGGTATTTTGCATAATTCCCATCAGTTACGCCTACGATGTCAGACTCTTCAAGTTCATTTTTGGCATAAATTAGGTCATCATCTAGCTGTTCTGCCTCCTGTTTACGCGTAAGTCTGTCTCTTTTTTCAACAAATTGGCCTGCCTCAATTGAACTTCCCTGGTCAGTGATTTTGGTACGGATCTTGTATACATAGTAACCTACATTCACCTCATCTGCAACTGCTTTCTCGTGATTGTATCGCATTACTTGATTATTATTGAAAAAGCCTATCGTATCATTTGAGGTAGTTGCAGTTAGTCCAATTAGAAATGAATCAAAATAATCTAGAACCTGTCTCGATTTATTGTAAATTGAACGATGACACTCATCAATTACAATAAAATCAAATTCTTTTTTCTTGTCTACAATGAAGTTTCCTAATTGCTGTAAATTGTCTTGCAAGATAATCTGATAAGAATAGATCTTACCATTCTTGTAATTGTATTTGGCATTAAAGTTTGAATTAATTTTTTCAATCAATAATTTAGCAACATCTTCTCCCAACCTGGTATGATAGTTCTCTGTAATGATAAAATCAGATTTTTTGATCTTCTTTTCTTCCAGTAATCGAATTACAGAAATATCTATTGTATTTGAGAAGGTTATCTTTTTTTCAAGTAATCTGCCATTATCTTCTCTGCCATGTCTGTTACTTCCAAATCATTTTTTGCAGCAAGTTTTTGCAGCTTTCTTGCGTTGCTCTTGTTTATCTCAACTGTAATTCTCTGTTGCAGTAATCTGGACTTTGCCTTTTTAAGCAGCTTGTTGTGAGATGAGTGTGGATTTTTTGCAAGAGCACGAAGGTATTGCTTGCGAAGCCTTTGATCAAGTGGGATTACCCTCTCTGCAATTTGTACTGCCTTTGATATGTTTGGAATGGTTTGATGCAGCCTTGTGGCATCATCTCGTGACATTTCATTTGGAACGTATTCTTTTAATTTGTCTGGCACTGCTGCAAATCCAAGGTATTTCCTGAGGGTTTGCTGAGAGATTCCAAGGGATTGTGCGGCCTTGTTTTTTCCTACTGATTCTGTCAAAAATACGCTTGCTGCAGCCACATCCTTGACGCTCATCTTGTTTCTATGAAGGTTCTCAATTACGGATGCAGCCTTCGCATCTTCCAAGTCATATTTTGTGCTCTGGGTGAGTAACAGTACTGGTATCTTTTTTGCCCTCAGTCTTTTCAGGGCTGCAAGCCTTCTCTGGCCAGACATCAAAAGATACGAGTCTTTTGATTCTTTTTGGACCATCGGCGGATTCTGCAATCCTTCATTTTTGATTGAACGCGCAAGTTCTGTAATTCCTTCACGGTCTAATTTTCTTGCTTGCGCATCCTTCCATACCTTGATCTGTTTTACGGGAATCTCCCTGAGACGATAAGATATTGGTGGATTGTAACGTTTTACCACACATTCTGAAAGGTGTGATTTTTGTTAAAAGATATAGTGATTCACAATTGACAAGTAATCAAAAAAGTTCTATTTCATTTTTCTATATCTCCTGCCAAACAGTTGAATATCTACATGTATGTGGGATCTTTTCAGTTTCCTTCGGTCTTGCAACCTTTCTCTCCGGGAAGGCAATATACCACAAACTTGAAGAGTTCTGTTTTTGATGAAATTCCGTCAGTAACATCAACAAATGCCAAAAGCGTTTCAATATCGTCAAACTTTTTTGGAATCTCCCAAGAGAATACAAGGTAACCCTGTTGGTTTGTACGACCATGGAATTCCCTTACAATGTCCTCCCCATAGTCCTCTATGCGGATAAAGACTTGCGCATCATCAACAGGGTTTTTGTCTCGGTCTACTTGTATTTCTATGGAATGCGTTGTTCCGCGCCTTACCTGCTTTTCCCCACTTACATCAACGTTCAACTCAGACGAATCTGATCTCCCATCTACTGGTATCTCAGTAGGTACTGAAAATACTAAATTGTTTTGATGTATTCCGTCAGTCGCATGCACCTGATACATTCCTCTGGGAAAATCTTCAGGCAAAGACCATGGCATATGCAGCACTCCATTACTGTTGGTTTTGCTTCTGATGGATGCTGCATTTTTACCATCATTATCTGTAATTGTAATTTCTACATTATGAAGCCTATGCCAACCAACACCCTCAAAGACAAGATAGTTTTTCCCATTGATCATTTCAGGCATTATGCTTAATCCTGCGCTGTTTGCAACGTTTTGTTCACGTATTGCTTCTGAAAGCGGTGCCATCGCCCCAGTCTGCTTATCATTTTGCAAGGCCCAACCCCTTTTGATTAATTTTTGAACAGACTGTTCTCTTATGCATGCAGGAGTTTCATCATGTTTTTGGATCAGAATCAAATCCTCATTGCACCTGATTGATTTTGGTGCAACCCCATGGCCTGTCTGGTCCAGCGGTGCAAGATACTTTCTATCAAGGTATCCCTCCACAATTCCGCAGTACTGTGCAGGGGAAGGATCTGGAATTATGACAGAGCCTAAAATCATTATATTGTGAAATCCTTCTGAAAACTCGACTTTTACCAAGTTTCCATTTTCAGTTGGAGTTATTTCATAACGTGCCTCTTCCCTGTCCAGCATTACAAAAAAATCCCCCGTTGGGATACAGTCAGAACTTGGAAGCGAATACACCATACTTATCGGAATGCCCACTTCCAGGTATCCGTCTCTTGCAGCATCTATCAGTATTGTGACTGCTGTTCCTTCTTTGCAGATACCGTATGATTTGCCATTTGACATTGTTACATCTAAATCAACAAAGGTGCAACCATCAGGATAAAAGTCCTCGATGCTCAAATCATCTGATTTTATCAGATTCATTATCTCAGTAAAGTTGGCAACGGAATTTCTTACCGTTACATCAATTACTCCATCGTCATACGAGTAGTGGTAGCTTGCAGGTATGTCACATCCATTTATGTCCGTGTGAAATCTTATTTCCAGTCTTTCCCTAGTGTTATCCTTTTGTGCTTGAAGAACAAGCTGGTTCTTTGCAGAACCGAATTCATTTGTTGGAATGCTTTTTGTAGCATCGGGGTGTTTTTCAACAAACGCCTTTACTGCAAAATCTTTTTCAAAAATGTTATCAGCAGAAATTGATTCATCGCCAAAAGTACAACTAGTTTTGTTTTCTGCAAAAGATGAAACAGGAATTGCAATTGAAATTGCTAACAAAACTAAAATCAAAAGCATGGTTTTCATTTTGACACAATCCGTTGACCCAGCAACATAACATCAATCAGATTCATATTAATTAGATAATCTAAATTCAATCTCAGTAAAATATGCATATTCTGCCTTGTCTTTTGGTTGTTCCAATATGCATAAACTAGTTTCAATTTCTGCATCGGTTGCATTCTGAGGCAGATTTACAAGAGTTGGGTATAACGATAAAAGATCCACATTATAATTTCCCTGGCTGTCTGGGAGTATGCCAAATCCTTTTTCTGTCATGTAGACTGTCTCTACTCCAGGCAGTATTGGGATTGTAGGAGATATGCCGTTTGTTATGTCGATTCTCCTGTCATCGCATATTGCAAGATATCCTATTCCAACTGCAACAACTGCAAAATTGTCCCTATTAATTATAGAATCATCCCACGCATCATTGCCATACTCATCCACAAATTTCCATTCGCCTGAGCCTCTAGGCAGGTTATCCCAAAGAGTTCCTCTAGTATCGCCATTTCTATTAGATATGGAAAAACGATCCCATACTGCTTGGCCGTTAACGTTAGTGTCTACATCAGTTATTGCGATTGGTAACAGGTTACGCTTGTCTATTGGTGCCTCTATGGTTATGATGGTTGGATATTCTACTGAATTATTTTCAATAGTCTTTTGATTTTCAGAGTCTACAAATTTCTCTCCAAACAAGTCCCAATTGTCATCAAGAATAGCTGCATGAATCTTGTTGATGTTCTGCACTGACATACTGATGCTGTATTTGTAAATGCTGTCTTCAGATATCTTTGCATTTGGATATAGTTGCTTGTCTGATTCAAATGTTCCTGCAATACTGACATGCGGAGGAAGCGAGTCTCTCTGGCCACTGTATCTTAGATCAAGGTTTTTCACGCTAGCATCTTTTTTTGATATTTCTGATTGTACAAGCTGTTCACCTGTCATAATTGCAAATTTGGTAAATGAATTTTCATCAATATATCCTCGTTTTTGCAATGGTAAGATGTGCTCATGTAATATGCAGACTGGGTTGCCATCAGATTTTTTCAGCATCAAAATACGTATGTCTATGACACTCGTTGTGCATTCTATGTTATTTTTTAAAACCCCACCTGCAATCTGCTTTAGTGGTGGTTCTATGTGGGGTATTGTACCAAGACATTCCATATCCGTTTCAAATTTGGCCAAATCAATTAGATCATGAAAACTTTTTCCATCATCTGAACTGTAATGATACAAAATACAGTTAGAATGATAATCAGCATCAGTAACAATGTGAATAAATCCGTTGTCT
>JAOTSS010000052.1 GCA_029864805.1 Candidatus Nitrosopumilus sp.
CCTCAATGTCTTTTTCGTTAAGTTCTTTTTCACCAAGACTTTTCGCTGCATTAGAAAATGCACGACGAAGTTTATCAAACATGTTTTATCCCGATTGTGGTTGTTGCATTGCCTGCATCATTTGATTCATTTGTGCTTTTCCTTGTTCTAATCGATTTGCCGCATCCTGTTTTTTTACGGAGGTATCTTGTAAAGCAATCTCAATTTCTTTAATTCGTGCTTCAAGATAATTAATTGCTGAAGGAAAATCTTTTTCAACTGCTACTCCTGCACCAATATTCAAAATGATTTTGCTATTTGATGAAATTTTTGTTGGGACATAAGTTCCCATTCCAATTGGAACTAGAGTTTCTGTTTCAGGCTTTTTACCAAGTGATTGGATGGACTCAATTGCAGCGGTTGCTTCTCTCAAAATACTATAGAATGTGGATTCTCTTTGAGATAAATCAGAAAAATATGTTTCAAGCATTTGCATTTGCTGCATTAATTGCTCGGCCTGTTCTTCACTCATTTACAACCAACCTTTCTCAGATGGTTATAAATTCATTCATGGACAGATACGGAAAAATCAAAGATATTGAATGAATAAAAAAAATAAAGATTAGAACTTTATTTTGCTTTAGAAAATCTATTTTCTACTTCATCCCAGTTAACTACATTCCACCATGCGGCGATATAATCTGGTCTTTTGTTTTGGTAGTTAAGATAGTATGCATGTTCCCAAACATCACAGCCCAACAATGGTACTAGTCCTTCGGTTCTTGGACTTGTTTGGTTTGGCATTGATTTGTATTCAACCTTTCCTGAAGAAGGATTGTAAACTAACCATCCCCAACCGCTACCTTGTATTACTGCTGTAGTAGATGAAAATTTTTCTTTAAAGTCAGAGAAGCTTCCAAAAGAACTGTTAATTGCATCAGCAATTGATCCTCCGGGTTCTCCGCCTCCGTTTGCTTTCATGTTGTTCCAAAATAGCCTGTGGTTATCATAGCCACCACCATTGAAATTAACTGCACTTCTTTGGGCATCTGGTACTGATTTAATATCAGACAAAATGTCAATGATATCTTTTGCTTGGATATCAGCAGGACATGCTTCAAGAGCTGCATTTAGTTTGTCAGTGTATGCTTGATGATGCTTTGTGTGATGAATCTCCATTGTTCTTGCATCAATGTGAGGTTCTAGTGCATCATATGCATAGGGCATTTCAGGAAGAGTGTATTTTCCCATATATTCAAAGAAAGTCTAATTCAATTTATTGCTTTATGAAGCAATTCATTTTTACTTGTAAAAACTGTTAAAAAATTTGTGAAATTCCTAGTTTTTTCCTTAATCATAGTAACTGCTGGTGGAGGTATTTTGTTTCAGTCATTCCAAAGCGAAAATGAAATAGGAGCATATCTGAATAGAAGTACACCATACATTGGAACCGAAATTCCCAGAATGGATGGAATTGATGGAACTGGTATTAAAGTAGCAGTTATAGATACAGGCGTGGACTTTAATCATCCCGATTTGTTTGGATGGGGGCCTGATGGTAAAGTCATAGGAGGATACAATTTCATAAACGAGGGTCAGCCGCCAATGGATACTAATGGTCATGGCACTCAAGTTGCAGGAGTTATTGCAGCTGATGGACAAATAAAAGGAGTTGCACCTAAAGCAAAAATCCTCGCTTACAAAGTTTCAGAAAATGGTGAAGGTGTATCATCAGACTTGATAATAAGAGCGATTGAAAAAGCAATTGAGGATGATGCAAACATCATCAACATTAGTTTAGGAGTAAACAAAACAAATGCAAAAATTGAACGTGCAGTGAATCACGCATTAGAAAAAGAAATTTTTGTAGTAACAGCAGCTGGAAATGACGGTCCTGTATTAGGGACAATTGGAAGTCCTGGAAGAAATCACGGTTCAGTTACAGTTGGCGCAACATACAACAATCTTACTTCAAGCTTAGTTGCAACACTAGAAGTTAATGACAAACCATTCACAGCAATTCCGATGGTTGGCTCTACTAAATTGAAAAATCCAATTACTGGAGAAATAATTTTTGCAGGATATGGAAAAATAAAAGACTTTGAGGATCTCAACGTAAAAGACGCAATTGTAATTGTTGAGAGAGGAAGTGACGTTGAAGGAGAATTGTTGTATTTTTCAATCAAGGAAAGCAATGCAGCAAATGCAGGTGCAAAAGCATTGATAGTATACAATAATTCTCCAGGAATTTTTCTTGGAGAATTGATCCATGAATTTATAGATCCAGAGTATAGTCCACAGATTCCAGTTGTATCGATTGATAGAGAAGAAGGACTAGAAATTATAGAATCAATAAAAACAGAGAACTATGCCTCAATGCATTTGTTTTACAATCCAGATTTTGTAGTGCATTTTAGTTCAAGAGGTCCGGTTTCACCATTTTACATAAAACCAGAAATAGTAGCACCTGGCGCATACATCAATAGCACCCAGAACAATGCAGGGTATAATTTCACAAGCGGGACAAGTTATGCTGCACCTCATGTTAGTGGGGCTGCTGCACTATTACTCCAAAAAAACCCACTTTTTCATCATCATGAGATAAAATCACTACTATTAACAACAGTTGAGCCTGTTTCTGATGCCTACGGCCAGCATTTCTCCGTAAACGATGCAGGTGCAGGAAGACTAGACATTGAAAATGCCTACGGTGCCAAGATAATCATAATGCCACCAAATTTTGTGATCAGTGTTTCATCAGATAATCGAATTGCAGAAAAACAGCTAGAGTTGAAATTGATTGAAGGTACATTAGATAATTTTGATGTAGAATTTGAAGGGCCAGAATTCATAAAATTTGCATACATTCTTGAAGGAAACAATTTACAAATCAAAATGAGTATGACTAATGAAAACTTTGGAGATCATGAAGGAAAGATAATTATTCATCATGATGGCACACGTTATACCATTCCATTTTTGGTACACTATACACAAGGTTCAGTTTCAGTAATTCAACAAAATCAAAAACTTTCATTTGAGATCCATCATCCAGATGAATGGAATTTTGCAAAAATATCAGTTACAAATAGCAAAGATGGAAAAGTCGATACAGTGACTATGTTGCCAAACAAAAAAGCAACAGTAGAAATTTATGAGAATTCAGAATATTGGATAGATGCAAAAATAAGAACAAATCAAAACACAACAAGTGCATACAACACAATTAAGATAACTACAATTCCAGAAAACATTCAGAGATGGGACATTGACATTCCAGAAAAACAGATCGGAATAATTGCAATCATGGTTATTGCCATAGGAATTTTTGGGATAATTAAAAGATAATCTAAACAGATTTTGGGCCTGCGTTAATTATTTCAGATGAGACGCCATCAAATTTCTTAAAGTTCTCAACAAACATCTGAGATAATTTTTTTGCAGATAATTCATACGAGTCTTTGTCTTCCCAAGTATTTTTTGGGTCTAAGATTTCTGAAGGAACACCTTCTACTTCAGTTGGAATATCTAAATTGAACAAATCATCATGACGATACTTTACAATATCTAGTGCGCCTGAAAGGGCAGCTGTTACCATAGCACGGCTATACTTTATCTTGATTCTTTCTCCAACTCCGTATGGGCCACTGGACCATCCAGTATTTACAAGATAAACCACGGTGTTGTGCTGGTTTATTTTTTCTCCAAGTAATTTGGCGTAAACTGATGCAGGTCTAGGCATAAATGGTGCACCAAAACACTCTGAAAATACAGATTTTGGCTCTTTAATACCACGTTCGGTTCCTGCCAACTTACTGGTGTAGCCAGACATGAAATGGAACATTGCAGCTTCCTTTGTTAATCTAGAAACTGGCGGTAAAACTCCTAATGCATCAGCTGTCAAAAATACAATCACTTTAGGATTTCCTCCGACACTTGGAATCACAGCACCTGGAATGAAATCTAGAGGGTATGCAACCCTAGTGTTTTCAGTTAATGTGTTGTCATCATAATCAGGGACATTGTCTTTGAGTACTACATTTTCTAAAACTGCACCAGGTCTGATTGCATTCCAGATTTCAGGTTCTGCTTCTTGACTAAGATTGATACACTTTGCATAGCATCCACCTTCAAAGTTGAATGTTCCATTATCAGACCAACCATGTTCATCATCACCAATTAGTCTTCTATTTGGATCTGCAGAAAGAGTTGTCTTACCAGTACCAGATAACCCAAAGAATAATGCAGTGTCTCCTTTTTCTCCGATGTTTGCAGAGCAGTGCATTGGGAAAATACCACGTTCTGGTAGAAGGAAATTCATTACGCCAAACATTGACTTCTTCATTTCACCAGCATATTCAGTTCCTCCAATCAAAACAATTTTTCTTGTCAAATCAATTAAGATGAATATATCAGTTCTAGTTCCATCAACTTCTGGAACTGCTTTAAAGTCATTAATACACAATATTGTAAATTCAGGTTCATGGTTTTCGAGTTCATCGTTTGTTGGCCTGATAAACAAATTCCTTGAGAACATATTTTGCCAGACATGATCATTAATCACTCTAATCGGTAAGCGGGTATCAGGATCTGCTCCTACAAAACCATCAAAGACAAAAAGTTCCTTGTTATCAACAAAGTTTTTCATTTTCTCTAAAAGTTTCTCAAATTTGCCAGTTGGGAATTGGTGATTGATTTTTCCCCAATCAATGGTGTCATGGGTTTTATCATCAAACACAATAAATCGATCATCAGGAGATCTGCCTGTATATTTTCCAGTATTGACTGAAAGAGAACCGGTGGAATTTACTACGCCCTCTTTTCTTTCAACAGATATACGAACCATCTCATCAACATCTAGATTTCTGTGGACTTTGGAGGGATTGATTCCAAATTCTTTAAGCTGTGAGGAAAATTTGTCAGTTACTGCAGTACCTACTACTTGAGTCAGAGGGTTTGACCTCCAAAAATATTTCTATCAATCCCAGATCTGTTCATGAGATAAAGTTCCGCGTAAAGTTTCCTTATTATATTTTTCCTATTAAAAATTATTTTTTGTCTAGGAACGTATTTATTCCAAAATTCAAGACTCAGAATGATGCCTATCAATAAGGATAAAATTGCAAAGAGACAAGAAGTAAAAGAACACAATCCAGACTTTGTAAGACCAGAAAGTTGGCGTTACGTTAGACTACAGACTAATTGGAGAAAGCCAAAAGGTATTGATCATCATCAGAGAAAGCAAAAGAGCAGAGGTCGTCCAGGACTCGTAAAAGTTGGATATGGAGGACCAAAAATTGCAAGAGGATTACACCCATCAGGGTATACAGATAATTTAGTATTCAATTTATCAGATTTAGAAAAACTAGATCCAAAAAAAGATGGTGTCAGATTCGGGCACAGTGTTGGAACTAGAAAAAGAAAGGAAATCATCGTAAAAGCAATTGAAAACAAATTCAAAATTTTTAATGCGAGAGTGAGTGCAAGTGGTAGTAAATCTTAATGCAAAAAAAAGACTCGCATCTAGAGTCACAGGTGTTGGAATTCATAGAATTAAGTTTGACACTGATCACCTAGATGATATTGCCGATGCAATTACTAGAGAAAATATTAGAAGTCTAATTACTGCAAATACAATCAAAATTAAACCATTTGTAGGAACATCTAGAGGAAGAGCACAATTCAAGAAAGATCAAAAAAACAAGAGAGGTACAACTCAAGGCTCAAAACAAGGTAGAAAAGGTGCAAGAGTTGGTAAGAAAGAAGTTTATGTTGCCAAAGTGCGTTCATTGAGAAGACTGCTAAAGATTGCAAAAGACAGGAAAGATTTAACCAATCCAGAATTTTGGACACTCTACAAAAAAGTCGGAGGGAATACTGTTAGAAACAAGGCGCACCTCAGACTGCTAATGGACGAAATTAGAGAAAAGAGAAAAGATTAGAACCGATGAACAGTATTTTCTAAATTCATAATTTTTCCGTTTTTAATCTTGATGCCTTCATCACTAAGCATCTTTGTTTTTATGTGCTCCCCGTAGGCATAACCGCCTATTTTGCCTGTAGACATTACAACTCTATGGCAGGGAATAATCACAGGATATGGATTTTTGTTCATAATTTTTCCGATGAATCTTTGACCGTTTTTTAATCCAACAGCTTTTGCCAATTCCCCATAAGTGGTGATTTTGCCTTTTGGGACTTCAAGTAATTTCTTGTAAATCTTTTGTTCAATATTCAAATTTTAATTACCTCAAGATCTGTTGATTCAAGCAAGTCAAGTACTTTTTGTTTCTCAGAACCTAATCCTCTCCAATCTAAAAGGGCAGCTGTTGCCATTTTGTTTTTTGAGATAATGTGAGAAAATAGTTCTTCATCGAGATTCTCTAAATTATGTTTTGGAATTACTGTGCCGAGTGCATATTTTCCATTAAGCAATTCATTGGTAAACTTTGAAGGGTAATGTGTTCCACCAAAACAAATTGCCACAGAGTTTTCTTTGATAGGTTGTGATAGAACCTGATGGATAAGAGTTGCAACAGAATTGCATAAAGATTCATCAGTCCACTGTTTTTCAGTAGTGCCTATCTCTATGAATATCGAGGGTTTTTTCAATGCAGTTGGACCATGGTGTGTTGCCTCTATAGTTATTTGAAAATCGGAAAACTTTGACTGGTTTTTCTTCAATGTTTGAAGATACGCTTTCTGAAGATCAGGATGGGGAATTGCAATTTGTCGGTCATTTCCTCCAAACTTTGCTTCAGAGAAATTTCCAGTGCTGTGACACGTCAAAGCCAATTGACCAGACTCTGCAGCATGTTTTGACAAAAAAACAAATCCATCATAATCATATTTTTCTTCTAACCAATCTGCTGAAATGGCAGGAGTTGGGATAATAACCAAGTCATAGTATTTTCCACGAAAAACATCATCTTCTTTGGTCATTTCCTTTGAAAGAAATTTTGCCATATTGTGACCTGCGGGGTCATCTCGATACGCAACTAGCAGTTCCATGAGATAAGGAATATAAGGACACCTTATTAATTTCCAGCAATGAACCCTAGGCAGACTTTGAAAAATATGTTAAATACCATGAAAATGGCAAAAAAGCCAGACAAAGACGAATACCAACAACACCTCAGACTAGTTTTGATGGGAATTGCAGGAGTAGGAGCTATTGGATTTACCATACAGTTTGTCTTTTCAGTAATTACATTTGGAAGGTAAAATTGTCCGAAGAAATAAAATCACATCTGTTTGCAATCAGAACCACTGGAGGGCAAGAAAAAGTAGTAATGCGATTATTAGAGGCAAAAGCTAATGCTAATCAAATTAACATTCAATCAGTATTATTAGTAGATAATCTAAAGGGATATGTCGTAATTGAAGCAATCAATCCAAGCGATGCATACATGGCAGTTGAAGGAGTAAGACACATTCGAGGTCAATTAAGGGGAGAATTAGAATTCAAAGACATCGAAGGATATCTAATCAAGAAATCAACAGTTTCACAATTAACAGTAGACAATATCGTAGAAATTACAGGAGGTCCATTCAAGGGAATGAAAGCAACGATAACCAGAATTGATGTTGACAAAGAAGAGGCAACCGTAGTTTTGCTAGATGCATCATACCAATTACCAGTAACAGTAGATGCAAACTACCTAAAACTCTCAAGCAAGGCTTAGGAAGGATTAAATTTTCAATTCGAGTGTGAATTAACATGGGAGAACAAAAAGTATCATCACTTGTAACAGGCGGAGGAGCATCAGCAGGTCCACCATTAGGTCCAGCATTAGGACCGCTAGGTGTAAACATTATGGAAGTTATTCAAGCAATTAATGATAAAACAAAAGACTTTGAGGGAATGAAAGTTCCAGTTACAGTAATTGTTGATACGGATACAAAAAAATACGAAATCGAAATCGGCATCCCATCAGCTGCTGCATTAATCATGAAAGAAGCAGGAATTCAAAAAGGTTCAGGCACATCTGGTACTGAATGGGCAGGGGATGTAACAATAGATGCAGTAATCAAAGTAGCAAATACAAAACTAGAGAAATCTTATGCTTCATCATTAAAATCAGTTGCAAAAACAATCATTGGTACGTGTCTTGCATTGGGAGTCAAAGTAGAAGGAAAAACTCCAAAAGAGATAACAGTTGAAATCAATGAAGGTAAATGGGATTCAAAATTCCAATAAAATTTATTCCCAAACATACCATCTTTTAATATAGAATAATGTGGAACGAAAATCTCAAAACCTTTAACATAATGATAGCACATACAAATCTTCTAGGACAAAGTACGACTCAAGTATTGGGACGACTCGAACAGAAAAATGTAATGGCATATCACGTTAGTAAAGTTTGAAAGCAGAAAACAGGATTACATTATAGTGGGTTAAGAATTTCAGGTTCCAATAATTTTTGTGATGTATTTCATTTTGATGCTGTAAGAGCAACAATGAACAAAGCAATTGTATTCAAAATTGATTCTAAAATTCTCAAAAAATTATCAATTGCTACTAAAAGATATGCTATTGTACTAGGCATATTGAAAAAGTTAGATGGGTTCTGGGGGAAAAGAGATTTTCACAATATTGAGAATAACAAGTTTTACATCGCTTAAATTATATCACATACAAGTTTAGTTTATTCTGATTCTATAGAATGGGAACATTAGCTGAATCTAATTAGTTCAATCTAATTTTCACACGGTTTAAATAAAAAAATAATACATAAAGTACAATGAGAATGGATTCATGCAGAAAATGTGGAATTGAATTAGAAGAAAACAAAAAATGTGATATTTGTGGAAAAGTAAATCAGTTTTACTGTCACAACTGTGGTAAAATATCAGAAGAGCAAATTCATTCAGAGTGTTATCTCATAAGTTCTAACTACAGTTTGGTGAATCCAACTGCTGTGTAATTCTAATAATTCATAACCATGATTCAAAGAATTTAGTTTTTTTATTCAAACATTGAAAATATTTTCTTAGTTAATGAACTTGTCATAAGACGGTTGTTTTTAGCATAAAATTCTAAAATTGATTGTTCTAAAAATTTCATTAACTTCAGAATCTTTCTTTCTGAAAATAAAAAACCAGATATTAAACTGTTTGAGTAAGATACACAGGATCCTTATCGGTTTTTTGTAGTTCAACAAAAGTTTCAGAATTTTGAATGCCTGGAATTTTACCAATCTTCTTAATGACTATAATATGAAGAGATTCAAGATCTTTTGCATAAACCTGGATGATTATATCAAATCTACCGGTGACTTCTGAGATTGATACAACTTCCGGAATGCCCATGAGTGTTTTATGAATTTCATCCTTGTATTTTGGATCCCTGTTGATTCCAACTGAGGCCTTGACGCCAATTCCCAAAAGAGAGTCATCTATCTCTACTGTGAATTTTTTGATTAGTTTTTTCTTCATCAATCTCTTGATTCGGCTATACAATACTGATGCATTAATCCCAAGTTTTTTAGATAGTGTAGGAACAGATATTGAACCATCTTTGGTCAATTCAAAAAGTAATTTCATATCTAGTTCGTCAAAACGATGCAACGTATTCGAAAAAAGATTTTATGATTTAATATATGTAGGTTTTTACAAATAATTCATCCAGATTTACAAGATTTTATTGAAAATCTGTAATTTTTCCAAAAATATCGATTACTAAAAACTGCAATCCCTAAACGATTTTAGACGGATATGTTTTATTCCTATTTCATTAAGTAAAACTACAATTTTAGGTTAAATTAGTAACAAAGGGTCGTAAGAAACTGTTTTAGATATTAGTCAGTTAGTGTAAACCCAAGTTCCTTGTATTTTGTGTCAAATTTGATCCTAGTTGTTTTACTGTAAAAGAGGATATTTTTACTAGTCGTGACAGGTAAGGGTACTAGTCCATACTGCATTATACTCACAAGATAGTCATAAAATCTTTCATCATCAAGCGCGATTGAATAACACCATTTCCTCTTTTTCATGCAGTTTCTGACACTCCTTGTGTTACTGATTCTACTCTTACCTCAATCATATCATCATCTATTTTTTCAAATCTTGTGATCCTGTATCTTTTGTGATTCATCTTGATTATCCCGCCAACTGGATGAATTGGATTATCACCTTCAAAGATTTCAACAAATGAACGATTTGTCAATAGAACATTCAAGAGTTTGTCTTTGTCTTTCTCACGATTGTTATTGTACCATATGAGATACTTCATAGCTCATCAAATCCTTGATAGACTTTTTCCAATCTTATCCAGATATTGCCATAGTTTGACTTGACATATTCTTGCGGGTCTTTGACATATTGTACATCTCCTATCTGCTTGCTGCACTTTGGACATACTCCTTTCTTAAATGGGATTTCATTTTGCCCACAATGTGGACATGCTCTGTAGTCCTGAAACATTGCAGTTTTTGAAAAAATTCTATATCTTGGAACATCAGTTTCTTGCTTTGTCTTTATTAGATTATGACTCATGATTCTGAAAATTCCAAAATAACATAAAACTACCATGCTAGCAAGAGTAGGAAGTCATAGCAACGCTATCAAATCATAGCAATTCTATCATCATTGTAAATAATATTGAAGATATTTTTTTCACAAAATGGTATTTTGATTTGCTTAAAAGGGAATATATCTACAATACATCAAATCTTATTTTTTAGACGAACAGTAACAACAATGCATGATTTCAAAAAAATTATTTCTGGTTTATTTTAATTACTTATTTACTCTTCACCTAAAATCACGAATTTCTAATCTCATACTTGTTTTTCCTTGTCAATCTATAATAATTTTTTACTCAACATGGATCTGAAATTCATTAGATTTTTATGAAATCAGAGTATCTTAATGTAAAATAAAGATGATAATTTTCACGATGTTTTTTATCATTTATGTATGTTCAACCAAATAAATTAAATGATTTTAGGAAATCTGATCTAAGAGATTATGCACATCCTTATTTTCTGGATCGAATTCATTAGCTTTATCAAGAAGGATTCTTGCACCGTCGTAATTGTTAGCACGAATAAGCATTTCTGCACTAGATAATAATTTTTTTGCATTATCTCTTTCAATATCCTTTAGAGACATATCTAAATCCTCAATTTTGTCTCTATCTTTTGCAGATCCATATTCATCATATGTTTGAATTAACATGTAAATCGTTTCAAAATTATTTTTATCAATAAGAAGCGATCTTTCTAGAAGGTATATTCTAACTGATAAATGGTCTAGATTTTTATTTTTATCATCTTTAGTTTTGAGTAATTCAGCCTTATAATTAAGAGTGGACGGTTTTTCTTTAATTGCCAAAGCCTCATCTAAAATGATTAATGCCTCATTGATTTCTCCTTTGCTTTCTTGGATTTTAGCCTTTAAATTCAACATGTTAGTATTCTTGGGGTCAATTGCTTCTGCTTTGACAATATATTCCTCTGCTTTCTCCAAGTAAAACGGAATTCCACCCGTATTGATGTATTTGTCAAAGTAGTATCCTATCAGCCCAATGATCCCATTAATGTGATCGTCATCTAAAGATAAAGCATGGTCATATAAAATTTCAGCATGACCAATACCAGGACACAAACTGGTCTGTAAATAACCTAGGCCTACCCATGGGTCTGGTTCTAGAGGTTCAAGTATTGCTGCCATATAGTACATAGGAAATGCCACTTCAAATAGTGGAGGGCCTTGTCCCACGTAATTATCAGCTTCCTTCATGAATTCATTATAGTAAAGTTCTTTGTTTTTAACAATCTGTATTTTGGGTACTGATAAAAGGCTATTAGAATTGCACATGTTAGAAGTAATTAATTCAGAAATATCAAACATGATCCGAATAATTTTGTCATTATCTGAAATGTAGAGTGCATTGTTTTTTTCATCAAACTCTACGTGAGTAACTTCCTCAAGATCCAAGTCTTCAAGAGATAACGTTTTTTTATGTTCTATGTCAAAATTAAAGATAAGTATGTTCTTAGCTTTTTCATCCGTAATGTAAAGTTGATTACTATTATGATCAATTGATAAATGTTTTAACTTATGATCTTGAACATAGTTGCTTATCTTAATGTTTTTTACAGGATTGCCTTTTTCATCAAATTTGTATACTGTATTTGTTTCTGAATCTAAGAGGAAAGCAGTTCCATCTTGTTTATTCACAACAAAGTCTGAAAAAGAAATATTTTCTATGTTATCATAATTAATTCTGAATGAAGAAACTAGTTCTTTGGTAACTGGATTTATTTTGATGATAGAATTAGTTGACTTTTCTAGAGTAAAAACTAATTCTTTGTCATCAAATTTACTGGATTTGACTAAAACTGGATTATCAAAAACATCCTGCTCTGGTAGAAAAGATTGAAAAGCACCATCAACGGCATTGAAAACTAGAATACTTTTCCAATGCTGATCTGAAATGTATAGATGTTCCCCATTTTCATCGATGTCAATCGAAGTTGGATTTACTAGTGAAAAAGGAAATGGCTCGCCAGTTTGAATGGAATTACCAGTTTGCGATTCAGCAAAGGCTAATTGAAATATTGAAAAAAAGAAAGAATTAGACTTTAAGAAATTATTTGAATTAAGATCATCATTATCTGATCCAGTAAATGGATATGAGTTGATAGAAGGATTAAATTCAGAATTTAGAATACTAGAAGGATTGTTTATTGTTTTTACACTGCTAGATTGAGGAATGATGTCAATTTTCCACTCTTCATGATTGTCTGGAGTTATCTTTACAAGATTGGTAGGGTGTAAGAGGTACAGATTTTCATTTTTATCGACGGTAAATGATATTAATTCTTCATCTAATTTTTGAACAATTCCAACATGGATGAAATCCAAGGGGTCAGGTTGATTGTTAACGGTTGTTGGTGTAGATGTGTGGTGTATCACAGATGATGAAGGGGAGTTATCAGGTGATTTTGATGATGAAGGGGAGTTATCAGGTGATTTTGATGATGAAGGGGAGTTATCAGGTGATTTTGATGATGAAGGGGAGTTATCAGGTGATTTTGATGATGAAGGGGAGTTATCAGGTGATTTTGATGATGAAGGGGA
>JAOTSS010000008.1 GCA_029864805.1 Candidatus Nitrosopumilus sp.
ATACGTCTATGGTTTATCCAATCTCTACAACCTTTACTTCTGCCGCTTTTGACACTTAACCATTCTCTATCCAAATTAATTCATCCGAGAGTTCTTTTTCCACGTGGGTCCTTTATTTACAACGCTAACTATATCCCCAAAAGTGTAATGCTCCCATCGGGATTTGTCAAATTGGTTAAACACCCACTACTTTTGTTTATAAACAGATCTTGATTTTTCAAAAAAAATCTAAAGACATATTGAATTATTTTTGTAAATCTATAAAACTAATTAAGCAAGTTATAAACTCATAATCTGTTTCTAATATAATCTCGTAATTTTATTAATTCTGGATAATCATAGAAAAAAAGAATCTTTTCTTCTGCAACAGAGTTCCCATCAGGTTTGTCATTGAGAACAAATGCTAACCAGGATTCTGCAATGTCTTCATCAGGATTTGTTAATGCATAATCTGTAACAAACCAATCTATGTATTTTTCATAAAAGCGTTCTATTGCATCGTAATATTCATCATCATCTTCAATAGATTGAATTGAGAGATACTCGTCATAGGTATCATTCCAAAATCTTTGAAAGAAGATATTGAGGTATGACTCTGCATTAGTGCAACCATCAAGTGTCAAATATTGTGGGTAACACGCATCATATTTTTTGGAAAAAAGCTCTGAATATTCTTCATGAGAAAGGTAGGTAAATCCATAAAGAAGCTCATCATCGATTTCCATTTGAGAAGTTCCCATAGTAATGAGATGACCAAATTCATGTATTAAGAAAAAGGAAAGTTCACTTTCATCTAATTTATCTGAATTATAAAAATCCGGAATATCCATCATAAGTTCTGATTTTTGTGAATTATACAAATAACGCTGAACTGCAGCTAATTCATTGTCAATTCCATCGGTATAGACTGTGTACAATACTACATCTTCTATGTAATGTTTAGGAAATAGATTAACAAAAAATTCCCACACTTCTTTATGTTTGTCAGAATCATTCTGCCAAGTTTTCAAATCGTCATATACAAGTGGATCAGGAAGTTTGGTTAAATTGTTGTCTTTGACTGCATATATAGCAATAATTTGCAGTTCATCTGGATGCTCTTCTGAAAACTCTTTAGTTGATTCTCTCTCCCATATTGAATTGGATTTTTCTGATGTTTGTTCTTCAAGTATTTGACATTCATTATATTCTAACGTACACGATGGTAAGCATAATTGGTATATTACATCATAATATTCTTCTGTGTTACATCCCTCAGGTATTACTATGTAGTCACTATCTAAGATTTCACTTGTTTCAAAATAGTCAAACACTATGATGTTTTGTTTTATCAAAAATTGTAGCGCGTTAATAAGTTCAGATTCAGAAACTAAATCCTGACCATACCAGACAAATATGTTTTTAATCCAATTAGGAATTGATTCTTCTTCTCCATTAATTGAATCAAAATTAACAATTAACACAACTATTGACAAAAAAATCAAAAAAACATGAAATTTTTCTTTCATAGATCGTATGTTTAATTATGCTATATTTATCCATCAAGTAAAGTAATTATCCAGATTCCTTATATAATTATGATTTTCACAAATAATTTATCTTCAAGTTCATGATTATTCTAATATTGAATAAATCAATTTTTTTCATGTTAACCATAATTATAAGCGCAATCATCTTTTCACCAACTGTCAATGCTGAAATATTTCAAAGTAATGAATACGGGTTTTCAATAGAATACCCCGAAAATTGGTACGTTGATGATACCATTCTCAGCATGGCACCTGTTTCTGGATTCGACGATGGAGGAGCTAGTGTAGTTTTTCTTTCCGATGACAGTGAAAATTGGAATCATTCAATTGAAGTTGTTTTTATCAAGAACGACGTTTTGGCAATTAATTCTGAGGGAGTAGAATATATTGAAAAAGTAAAAAATAGATTGATTGAATTTTGTGAATCAGCAACTTTTCAATTTGATGGATTTGAATGTTCCAATCATTCAATAATAGATTCTAAAATTATTGAAATTAATGGAAGAGAAGCTTACCAGATCAAAGAATTTTGGACTCAAACATATTCTGATGGTTCCGAATTTAACAACATTAGTATTTTAACCAACTTCGTTATGAACAATAATGTCTGGACTATTGATTCTATAAATACAGTAGAACTTTTTACAAAAGATATAGAAAATCAAATAAACGAAACAATCAATTCTTTTATTCTTATAGATAACTTTGAACCAGATGTAAGCTCAAAATTGCCAGATAACTTTGAACCTGATGTAAGCTCAAAATTGCCAGAATTGTTTATACAAATTTTAACTGAACGAGTAAGATACGTTCCAGGTCAAATAGTAAATATCAACGGAGTTGTTGCCGATAGTAATACTAGACCAGTCGACACTGTAATTTCATTAACTGTAAGCCAAAAAGATCAAGAAACACACAATATAGTTTACAAACAATCTGTTTTTGCAATTCAAGGAAAATTTAGAGATCAGGGATTGAACCTAGATGAACCTGGCACCTACATAATTAATGCAACTGCACCAATGTCCTCAGTCAATACTTTTTCTTTTACCACTTTTGAAGTAGTTAACATTTTTGCAACTAATGCAGCATTCATTTCTTATCTTGGATTAGCCGCTTTTGCAAGTTTAATGATTTTGTTAATTAAAGTACCTTCTAATCCTTCTAAACGAGAAATACTCAGATTTACCTGTGTTACAATAATCGCTTTAACCCCAATTGCAGTTTTTGTATTTACGGACGTTGAAATAGGTCAGGGTGCACCAATAGGATTAGTAGTCAAACCAAAAGTCTCAGAATCTGAAACTTCACGAAGTATTGAATTAACTAACAATATTATTGAAAATGAGTGGATGATAAATCTTGGTGGAACTTATGCTGGTGGATATAAAGGAGGCCTTCAAATTCCAGTATTTGTTTTAATTTTTGGAATCGCAGGTGGATACATTCGATATCTTAATACTACCTACAAATTAATCAAAAAAGATACTAACTTAGTAAAAAATCTAGAAATTAACAACAGTGAAATTTACGAAACAAGGATTTCACTACTTCGTCAGTCATTAAAAGATCTTTCTTTATTGTTTTTGGCCCCATTGCTTGCTATTGCATCATTTTTCTTACTTCAACAAGGTGGCGTTCAAATGGATGATTTACCTACTTTAGCTGCTGTAAGCTTCGCAGTTGGACTTGTTACAGACAACATTATTTCCAAATTAGAAGATATACTTGGGAAACAAAAACCACAAAATAATCAAGATTGATCTAAGAATAGATTTTGTGCACAAATAGTACTATAATATCACTAAAAATCTTCGAATCTTGCCTAATTTGTTCCTGAAATTTGAGGAAATTAAACAAACTATACAATACTCCTCGAGGTTACCTAAATCACTTGAATACTCACAATGAAAATAATTTAACCTAACATCGTACAAACAATCTAAAACTCTAGAGGAGAATTGTTACTTTGATCCAAATCTCTAAATTCTATTGTGGTATTGAAACTATTGATTTAACTTCAAATCCAGATAACTGCATTCAACCTTCAGTTCAAATTACCATGTCAAATGTAGAACATCAAATAATTTTAAAAATTGATGATAATTGTAGACTAGTGATAAATAGAAGCATGAAAGCATTAGAATTATTATTTCATAAATACATAATATTCATTCAATAGTGACACTTTTAGGCTCAAAATGTGATCCTGTAATGTATGAAAATGCCAACAAAAGATGTAATCATAAGTGACTTTGCAGAAGTGATTAACCAAATTGGCAAGAAACCATCTGATGAGATAGAATCCAGTCTACAAAAGATAGTTTACAGAGTCAGACCACTAATCCACAAGCCATAGATTTGAGATGCCATGTTTGTTTTATTCTCACATTACCTGTGAAAAATCAGGTTTATCAAAGTCAGGTAAAGTTGTATTCTGTTTTTGTTTTTTACCTTTTAATTCTCTTTTTTTATGAGTGTTGCAATGTATTTTAAGACGTTTTTCATCCTCAAATTTCATACCGCATTCCGAGCATAGCACATTGACAATAACGCGTACATTTTCTTTAACTTTATCTCCTAAAATCTTATGTTACTTCTGTTGCTAAATATCATGTGAAATTCTTTTCATGTATGATTTTACTTCCATATCTTCTCTTGTTGGATTTCTTTGAGAGCAACTCATCTATTTGATTTCTATTAAGGATTTTATTTGATTTTCCTAAATCTATGATGATGGGTCACCAATAGGACTAATTTATAGAATGCATATTTTACTCAAAATACTATGAAATGATTTTACTAAATTCTAGTATTTCAAAATCAAGTGGAGACCACATGGTAAATGAATTGTCACCTATATCAATAAAAGAATATTGTGTGGGATCCAAATCAGATGGAGATAATGTACAAGTTCCTAACTGTCCATTAATTAGATATGTCCCGTTACCAGTGACAGATTTTCCATCCAAATTACCATGGGATTCATAAGTTCCATCATCATTGAAAATGATTTGTCCGTCATAAGGCAAATCAAAAAGTCCAATTGTTCCAGTTACTTTCCACTGGCCTGTCCATGAAAAATTTTTCCCTTCAGATATCAGATTCTCTGCTGCTGTGTTTAATTTACTAATTTGTAGTTTATCTGATGCTATTTTTTGTGACAGTACACCAGCTTCATTAGATGATAAAAACTGGAGTTGCTCATATAATGAATCTTGTTTTTCCTCAAAAATAGATGAAGCAGTTATAAAATTATTTGGTATCTCTTCTATCACGCCTCTTTGTTTTAGACTGGTCAATCGTTGCTGTTGTTGTATGTCTTGTAGAATCTTTAATTCTTCAATTTGACTTTCAAGAGAGTTAATTTGGTCTGTCGATACTATGGATACAGAATCAGATGCAGGCTTGCATCTTGTTACCTTTCCTCCGCCAGGGGCTTCTATTTCTATACAATCACCAGGTGACAATCCAAAAATTACAAGTGCCACAATAATTACAAATGCTCCACTGGGTATTGCTGCCAATAGTACCTTGGTGGTATTATTATCCAATGTTTTTCTGTGTTGTACTGTGATATAATAATTGCAGATATTTTTTATTATTTTAAGAAATTAACTTTACTGTGGGATTCACATTGTTCGGTTAAGATCTCGTTATGATCCTGAATCTTGCATCCTGATTTAGTTGATAGGGTTAAGAATTAAAACTAGATAGTATTTTACAAAGACATCTTAGAACTATGGTTCATCCGTATAGAATATTATATCGGTTTTAATTTGATATTGTTCTATTCAATGTGCAATGATGGCATACTGCTCCTGGCAAGTCATATCTTAGTTCTAACACATCATTGTGATTTTTTCAGCCATGATCATATGATGGTTTGGCCATTATACCAGTATATGGAATTACGTTGCCAAGTTATTGTGAAAAATAAACTAGGTTTCCTGTTTTAGGATAATTTCTTTCTTACCTTTTTCAATTGATTTTCCATTTCATCCAGATTTCTAACGAGAAATGACTCAGAAATCAATGAGACATTATTTTTTCAATCTCATCAATTTTTAATTCCAGATCAATTATTTTTTTATACAAATCATCATAGGATTCGGTTTTTGGTTGTGATTTTTTAAGAGATTTTGTTTTCTTAGGTTTTGGTTTTTTAGCAGATTTTGCTTTATGGGTTTTTAATTTTTTAGGTTTTACAGTAGATTTGGTTGCCATATATCTCAAGATTATAACATTACTCAGATATCAAATTGTCTATGTGAAAGACCAGAATCCAAATGAATTCTTTTAAGCAAGAATAGATGGTTTTTCGTTGTGACAGACATATTTTCAGACAAGCACATAGAGAACGTGATTGATCTTAACAGGCAGATAGTTGCAAATAGAGACGAACCATTTGGATTGGATGATTCCCAGGCATTTTATGATATATTTAGAAGGGTTAATGGATTTGGAGGTGAGTCAGATCCCAAACTACGTATGATAAAAAAAGCTGCAACACTGCTGTCAGGAATTGTCTGGGAGCAACCATTCAAAAATGGAAACAAGGCAACAGCTTCTGCAATCACAAAATACTTTTTACAAAAAAATGGATATTTCTTTCCATTGTCTACAGATGATGATGAGGGAGAATATTTTAAACTCTTAGAGAGAACTGTTGAAAAATTTGAAGGTGATGTAACAATATACTTCGAGATAGAACGATACTTGCTTGGAAAAGTAGTTAGAATTTAGTTATTCGTATTTCTCTTTTGCAAAAGCCTTGTAGAGTTTTGGGTTTTCATCCATGATTTCTTGGATTTCTTTTAAAAACAAATCTTTGGACTCAGTCATGCTGATCTCCTTGAGATTCTCCATATCTAACGTTAGCAGGTCTATTGTTAATATGGGTTGCTTTCATTTTGTAAACTGAAAAATTTGTGGGTCCAAGCGAAGGAATTAGTGGTTAGGTTTGACCCCTAAACCATTCTTATGCCTAATTACTATTGTTTAATTGATCCAGGTGAGTAATGTATGATGAGTTAGAAGAGAATGGATAGCAAGATCTAAAAGATAAGCGATCAAAAAATTTTTGTGAGAGATAAAATCATTATCAAATGGTGGAAAGGATTAGCAAAAGAATTACAATTGGATATTGAATTTAATTATAACCAAAATTAATTTTTAAAAAAATAATAAAAAATCAAAGAATGTGATTATTCTTCATAAAATATCCAAGACAAGCCTCTGATATCTTCCCATTCTGGAGAATTTGCAGATGCATTGCTACAATGATTATTCACATTAGCAATATGATAAAATCTGTTTAAAAGATAAACGTAGAAATCATCAGTATGATCTAAATACTGACTTTTTAAATTTGTACCATGTCAGTTGATTTCTCATGATGGGATTATGTCACAAATGCAATAATCAAACAGAGATAGTCCCAACTGAAGTGCTATTAAATGAGATTGGAGTTACAATGGTTCCAATGTGTAAGAAATGTAGGATGTTTGGGGATTCATGAAAGGAATGTGTCATTTTTGTTACACTTCGGGGGAAAATCTGACACTAATTCCGATAAAAGACAGTGAAGCGGGCAGTGTAATGATTCCATTATGTGAAAAATGTAGAAAGTAAAGAACATCAAAAAATAGATTTCAATTTTGCTAAATTTTCATAATCCTAATGGGGATTATGAATTCATTAATCAGGTCTGTTGCTAGTTTGTTTGTAGGATCTAGACTTAATGCCGCTTGGAATCATCTCTGAGCCTCTTGTTCTTGACCACATTCTAAGAATCATTTCTCCTTCCTCTATTAATGATTCTACTATTTCTTCAGTGAAATCTTATAATTTATCCAGGTTATTTACTTCATCTTGATTGTCTTGTTGCAGGCATATTAACAATAATCCTATTAATGCAGCAATGTGAACTTGATTTTACTATGTCTCTTTTGTAATATTAAATTGCTTCTGCATGATCTTATCTCAATAAATTAAGCTTTAATCTAGGATTCTAAGATTTGAATTCGACCGAACTAGGATAGTAAGTTGTCTCTAAAAAAGTTTCCATACGCCTACAAAATTAATTTTTTCTAATGAATATTTCAAGTTTTAGATGGAAATTTTTTCTGCAATTTTTTTGGTTTCTTTACTTACTAATTTGAGGTATGCGTCTTTGGTTTCTTCAGAGGCAGTCTCATCCACTATTATTTTTAATGCTTCAAGATCTTTTTGATTTTTAACTGCATCAAAAACGTCTCCAGCCATAGAAGAAAGGTCTATTTTTTGGGGTTTAATTATGTTGGACAATATTTCAGCAGTTTCGTTAACAGATTCAAAGTCCTCATATCCTTTAGAGGGTTTACCATTTACCATAAATACATAATAAGAGAATTTAGAAAATTCTTCATCAGGATTTTGTATTTTTATTAATCTGTTATCATTACTGAGAATATAGTTTTTCATAATTTGCTTTTTTTCTGATGGCTCCTTTATTTTTGGAATTACAACAAACCTTCCACTTTGTATCCAATCTCTATACGGACGATTAAGAGCAAATGAAACGGGTTCACTTTGAAGAATAGCCTTAGGACTGAAAAATACTGAAAAAAGTAGTTCTACTGCTTGACTAACAAGATGTTTGTCTTTAGCTGCGTTTACTACAGGAGTGATAAAGGTTGGTAAATTAGCTGCTCCTGCGACTAGAGGAATTGCATTTTCAAGTAATGTCTTGACGACTTTTTTACCTCCCTTCAATTGGTGTACATCCATTGCTTTGGTAGTAAAATCAATATCTTGTCCAAGATAGGATTTTGTATAGTAAACTAATCTATGTCCATAATTTTGAGGATCAAAATTTTCAATTTTAACATAAGATTTTTGTTTTAGGGGACAATTTTCATCAAAATATGATACAATTTCAGGTGCTTTATTACGAGAACTTTTTGGTTTTAAAAAATGTGAAATCATAAGTGCGTCAGTTTTTCGTTCTAGATCTTTTCCGTTAAGGTAAAAATACAGATAACTTATAGATAGAGGGTTCCCAATTTTAATTGGAGTGTATTTTTTCGATGGTGGTCTTTCTACTTGTTGTTTAGGACTTTTAAGTCCACCATTAACACTAAGAAACAGACCCACACAAATCAATCTACTAGAAGATATTTAAATTTAAAATTTGACTCGGATTATTCTATCTCAATCTACATAACAGTTTGATTATAGTATTCAAAGAATTGTTCACCAGGTCTCTTACTTTTTTCATTTCCTCTTTGAGTTTTTTAATAGTTATTACATAGAACATGGGAAAATAACTTTATTTCAAATTAAATTTTCTTTTGGCAACAATCTTGTTTCTTTTCAAACCAACAATCTCAAGTAGATTTACACTGTCAGACAAAACAGGAATACTTAGAGTATTTACACCATCAGATACATTTTCAGAAAGCATAGGTTGACCGTCAATATATACATCAATGCGAGAAATATTGAGTATTGTCAATTCTATTTCTAAAGCATCAGGTTGATCATAAAATACAACATCAAGTTGTCTTTTAGGCATAGTTGCAAGAATTCTTGAAGATTCTTTTATCAAATCAACATTGCCTTCCAACAGATCTTTGCGAGTCATGTTATACAGATAATCAGGGGTAACTCCAAGATCCTCTACAGGAGTTCCAGCATTTTCTCCAGTACGTACATTTCTTCGAATAGAAACACGCATGTTTGAACCATTAGGTAATTTTTGGAATTGATATCTGGTTCCTTTTAGCGCATCGCGTAATTGCTCATAATTCCAAACGTTAGCACCACCAGCTCCAGTATTTGCATCTATTCCTATCACAGGTCCTATGTTGTGATCTTGGAAACTTGTAGCAAAGATATCAGTTGCGCTATAACACAAGGCATTTGTGATTAAAACTACAGGACCGTGATAATGTTGACCAGCATAATTAGTATTTTCAGGAGGAGTAAGAGGAATACCTTGGGAAAATATTGCCCCAATACTAACTGCACGAGATAAGGAATCTTGCCAAGGTTTTGCATATTCATAGTTTCGGGAGATTTCTAATGTCACAGGAGAGCTTACAAATTGGAATGGTTGTGGAACGATATTGTCAGGAGTTAAAAATTGGAGTAACATCTCAGAAGCCCATACAAAACCCCCACCATTTCCCCTAACATCAAGAATAAGTCCGTCCTTTGGCATCTGCATTAATAATCTAAGGAATTCATCCACAAATTCTAACGGACCATCTTCGATGGAAAATGTAAAGATACGAATATATCCAATCTTATCAGAAATTTTTTTTGCATAAAAAGCATTAGGAAAAATACTTTCTAATCCTTGAGCATGTTTTGCCTTTTCTTTAACAGATTTTATTTTTGACATACGTTTTTCTATTTCAAAGAATTTTTTTGGAGCAAATACAATTTTTTTCACATTATGGATTTGATCTGCAAGAAAATCAACACCCAAAACATCAGAATATTTTCCTAATGCTATGTTGGAGTGATTTGCAGTACCTGTATTATCAGGAGCATACGCCATCCAGTTTTCGTCAAATTCAAACTGATCACCTGAGAGAGTTTTGTAGACAATAGTAACCCATTCTTCATCAGGAGGCAACATCATAGACATGGGTCTCATAGTCATAGTTTCCAAACCACGCGCAAAACGTGCAGCAAGATTACTTCCTGCATAACGATCAGCATTGATTTCAACAGCACGCTCCATTGGCACGCCATTCCAATAAACAATTTCACTCCCAGGTTTGAATGAAGATGGAAGTGTTTCAGAGAAAATTTTTGTTACAATGAATTTGCGTTTATTGTTTTTAATGTAGGATTCAATTTCAAAAGGAAGTAATGCAACATGATCTGAAAATGGTTTTGGCAAAACATAATTTGTATGAAGATCTCTTAATGAATTAAAAATGTCAAGCATTTCCTTGTGAAATTCAAGTTCAGGATCCATATCTTTAGTATTAGTTTCAGATAGACGATGACGTAACAATTTAAGTTTTTGAACAGGATCTATTGCATGCATTGCTTTTTTGAGAGGAAGGTGAACATAAACATCATCTAAGAGTGTCAATGCATTTTCAACAATTTTTTTTCTATCTGCAAGACTTAGTTTTCCAGTTGTGGATAGAAAAGAAGGTAATGGTTTTAGCTCTCCTAATTGATGTTGTGCGTAATTAGATAGATATTTTGAAAATTTTGGAGTGTGACGTTTTTTTGTAGATGACTTCACACTTTGAGTCATATCATAAGTTATGAGTTATAGAATATAACATTTGTTGGATCAAACAAAGAAAATAGCAGGTATTTTAACTATGTCAAAAGATCATTAAATACGCTACATGTATGCAACTATAACGAAATTATACATGCATATCTAAAAACAAGGATGGACATAGTTGAATATTGTTTGAATTTATGTCACAGTAACTGTTGCGGTATTGTGGTAATTCTCTCCTTCCTCAATTAACCTGTTTATAGATTCTGTAGTAAAATCAGCCCACTTGTTAGCAATGTCATTTGGATCATCTTTGCGTTCTATTGTTTTTATCATCTTTATATCAAATCTACCCTGCAATAGATCATCATATGTCCTAGGATTGTTTGAACGTTTCTTGCTTTTTGCAAGAGTAGTGGGAAAGAGTTTCCACTCTTCATTAAGCTCTTGTTTTTTATTATTTTGATCACTAATTGCGTCAATGGCACGTCTAACCAAATCCTCCAATTTTTTGACCATATCGACATAGTCTGTAATGATTAACGCCACCTTTTGATCATATTGCGTCTTGTCAGCATATGTGATGTCGTTCTTTCTATCCTTGATTCTATCGTAATCCGAAGGAGTAGGCTGATGCTCTTCTGAAGGCCATACATTAATCACGTAGACTTCTAGATCTGGAACCTTATTCTCTTTGTTGCCGCTAACATTTTTCCAATAATTTCTGTGAGCCTGCAAAAGTTCTCGTAACGGAGTATTGCTCAGCATGCCCCCATCCCATAATTTTCGGCCTTGTATTTTCTCATATTCAAAAAATACAGGAAATGTTGCGCTTGCCATTACATGTTCGGCTTTTATGCCATCGGGATGTGTTATGGTATGTGTCTGAGATCTACCGTATATTGATTTGTCAGTATAATTATCAAAAGTTACAACTGAACTGTCTTCAACATCTACACTGACAACTAGAAGTCGTGGGTGTGTGGTGTCTATTGGAATAGGGAATTTAACATATTCTTCATCATGACTGTCTTTATGCCCTAAACTCTCCTTTAGTCTCTCGTTACTGTAAAGATGCCATGTATTAAGCGGCACATTTGACCGCCACTCAAAATAAGGAAGATAGTCATGAAATTTGTTATCTACAATAATCATTGGAAAAGAGAATACATTTTCTATTCCATTGTAGAAAAAGTGCTTGGTAGAATAGTATCTCCTTGCAGCCTCACCTAACCCACGCCAGTATGATCCTACAATTGGCGGAGTGGGTGTTGACAAATGTTTCCAAAACTCTTCAAGCTTCAAGTCAGAATATTTCCAAGTCTTTTTTTCTTTAAAATGATTCACAAGTATTGCGGCGTTTATCGTACCAGCAGAAGTACCTGCAACAATATCAAACATATTTTTTTCCCAGTTTGGGTCTTGCTCTTTGATTTCTTTGTATAACTTCTTGAATACACCAGCTTCGTATGCGCCAAGTGCTACCCCGCCTTGCAGAACAAGTGCCCTTTGTTTGTCTGGTATGTTGTTTACCACTAAATAGATGATTGGTGTAAGCTTGTTTTAAATAATTTGATCAAAAAATAACTTTCTCATTCAATAATCATTAATTTTTCTCTTTAACAGATGTAGAAGATAGATATCCAGACAAATATACTGCCATCAGTCTTCTAACCATTTCCATATTTCTGTTGCTTTTGGTTCTAGTTTGGTTACATTAAAGGGATTTACAGTTTTAGTTTGACGCCCCAATACTCTAGAGGAGAATTGCCACTTGGTTTAAGTCTCTAAATTCTATCGTAGTGTTGAATTATCGGTTTGACTTCAAATCCAGGTACTGCATTCAACTTTCAGTTCAAATCACTATGAAAATTTTCAACATGATTTTAAATGATTCCAATTTGGATTTATGGCAAATAATGACCTTAACTTTTAGGAATATTGTTTACAATATATTGAGAATTTGTGATCAATGTTTGTGCATCTTTATTGGCTTTTTCAACTTTTGTCATATTAATTGAAAAATCAGGAGGTAAATCATAATCACATCTTTGTCGATTTTTTCTTAAATTGAATAAGTTAGTTGCATAATCTTTCATCTTACCTCTAAGTTTGAATAATTCAGTAATTACAATTTGATGGTCTTTTCCCTCTTCATTAAATATTCCAAAGCTTGATCACGTCTGGCATTCTCATCAGCCTGTTGTTGTCTGATTTCTTCGAGTTGTATCTTAGATGCTTTTTCCAATTCAGACAACTTTTCAAGTATTGACTCTTTTTCATTTTTTTCTTTCTCTTCTCTAGCCAAAGCAGTTTCTAGATCAAGGGTTTTCCACACTTTGAACAAATTCTTGAATCATAAGAATTAGGAAGTTCACAAATTTTGCAAATCTTAGGCTTGTTAATCAAATCTTTCTGTGTAGAATTTGACATCCCATAGTGTCTGAAGATTGCCTCTTCGACATCTGAATTCATCATGTGCTCATATCTGCCTGGCATCTTTGAGCCTGATGACCATCCATACCTCTTCTTTTGCAGAGATTCAGTAAGAAACATGCCCGTTTTTGTAGCACCTGTGTGTCTGAAAAGATTTGGCCAAACTCTTTTGTGAATTCCTGCAACGTCACAAATTCTTTGAAGCCTCTTTCTCATGGCATGATATGACCAAAACTCTCCAAATTTTTTCTCATCCATTGCAATCCATAATGGTGCTTCAGGATCAGAATTGTTTGGATGTTTGTCAAAATATGATGCCAAGTCTGGTACACATTCTATTACTCTGACTGGTCTTGGACCTGTCTTGCCATCAACCACAATGATTGCTCCTTTATCATCAAACTTTACATGTTTAATTTGACGACTCAGTATTTCTCCTGGTCTGCAAGCTAAATCTGAAAATGCGTGTACAAAGGCTCTGTCTCTGAGATTTCCACCACATGCTTTGAGCAGTGAATTTTTTTCAGCTTCAGTTATCAACATATCTGCAGTAAGTGTCTCTCTTGGTTTTTTGATTCTGTTCCGTTTGGTTTCAAGTGGATCTCCCACTGATTTCTGGTCTCTTGAATCAAACTTTAGCCATCTATAGAAATTCTTTAGGATTTTTTTGTGATCTGAAGTTGTGTTTGTCTCCTGACCATCTCTGCTGAATTTTTTATTAAAATTAAAAACCAATTCTTCAATGTCTTCCTTGCCTATCTCATTCCATTCCTTTTTTAACAATCTGGAAAGACTAAGTAATGTTGATAAAATCTTTGAGCGTCTTGCATTAGATAATGACTCATTTACTAAAACCCTGTCAAATTTTTTGATTAATCTAAAATTGCTTTCAGACAAGTCTTTTTGTATCAACGCAAAGGTTCGAGTAATAATCCTGTCATAATTGTATAATTTGATCGCAGTCTGTTTTGAACCTGAAATCTGCTGTTTTGACATTCAGTATATAATAGAACAAGGAGGGTATTAAACCAAAAGTGTAATGCTCCCATCGGGATTTGAACCCGAGTCTTTGGCTTGAGAAGCCAAAATGCTTAACCGGACTACACTATAGGAGCTTGATAAAAAGCAAACCCAATCTCAATTTAAAGGAAATGTTTTGACTTTGCATGAATTTGTAAAATTTTGTGAGTTGATTCCTTTATAGAAAAACCAAATGTGTCTAATTTATGAATATTGAGAAATTCATTGCAGAACATGAATTGACAATGTTTCCAGTTGGCTTAGGAGGTTGTAGAATATTTGAGATAAATGATGATTCATGTGACTATGATGTTTTCGTTTTTGATAATAGCTCAGGACAAGAGATTCTAAAGTTTGAAAATGAGATTATTATGATTCATCATGCATCCTTGTCTGAAACTGACTCAAAACAACTATTGAAATATGATAAACTGAAAATTATCCAAGATAAATCTTGGGATCTTAGGATGTTTTTATCAAAAATTGATAAAAAACGTATGTTACTTTATTCTGATTTTGCCAAAAATTCTTTGATTGAATCAATATTTTGTTGTCAAAAAACTATAGAGTCAATCAAGTCCTCTGATGTATTTGGTTCTTGTTGGCAAAAATGTGCCGTGTTTTATTTGGCAGATGCAATCTCTTCTCTAAACTATCAGCAAATCCGTCCTTCTCACATGCTTGACCTTCTACGAAAGTTAGAAAAAAATCAAATCAATGAACATATCTCTACTGTTACTCAAACTGTGGGAATTGAGAGAGCTACTCATTCATTACTTGAAAGAATGCTAAAATCCACCATTGGTTTTTCTGATTTAACTGAAAAAAACAATCATTCTCAAATAATTCAACAAAAATACAATTTCTTTGTAAACAATTCGATGCTTTCTGACTGTTATTTCTATTTGGGCTGGATAAACAAAGAAAATTTCATAAAAATTAAGGAGACCCTGAATAGAGAACAGGATCTTATTCATATTCTAAAGATTGCCTTTGATGTTGAAGCTGATATGAATCTAGTCGAACAACAAGCATATGCTATAGAGAAATCATGTAATGCCATACTTGGAATTCTTTGAAGGGGAGTAACTTTACCTTTCTTTTGTACTAACCTTTTAAAATAAGTAAAATTACTGGTTTACCATGGTAGATCAAGCATGTGGATGCGAAGCTGATAGCGGCGATCCAGAATATGAATGCGATTGTGCAATGCAAGGTCATTGTATTTGCAGTCACGATTGTAAATGCTCAACTAGCGTTTGCAAAGAAGCTGTCGGACAAATGTAACTCGACAGTGTCTTAAAATCTATTTTTTATTTTTTAATTAACCTTCTTCTTCTTCTTCAAAGCCCCAAGATTTAACTAATTCTTTTTGGAACTTATCTGCTTGTTTTTCATCTAATCCAAATCCACAGTTTTTGTGTGTTGGAACAACTGTCATACCATCTAGTTTGAATTCTACTTCAAACAAGTGTACTTTGGAGCATTCACACATTTCTGGAATTTCTGTACATTTTCCTCTATATTTGCTTATTTGAATAACCTTTAACTATCCGTTTTGCTAATTTTTTTCAGGTTTGAAAGGATCATTACTATTACTCCCAATATTTGCTGCTATTCTGTTAGGTTCATTATCATTTCCGTCTGCCTTTGCACAATTCCAATCAGGTGGTGTAGATAAGCAAGGATCATGGTATGCCGGTGAAGGCCTCAAACAAGGGGATTTCTTTTCATATTCAATGTGTCATGTTGATTACAAAGAATGTGCTAAATTTGAAATGGATATGTGGATAAAAGGTGATAAACAAGTAGGAAGTGAAACCAAATGGCTAGCTGAAGTTGTAGTTTATGATGGCAATAAACGAGTTGTTGGTGAAATGGAACTGGGAAAGATTGCACCTGAACCAACGGGTGGTAGTATTGAATTAGGTGTTTACAGAGGTGCATTCAAGTCCTCAGTATCTTGGCTTTCCGCATTTGCAACATCTGATGATAGCTCTGGCGGAAAAGGTCCTAAAGAATTCAAAGCTGCATCATGGGGTAAAATTGGAAACATTGGTGGTGAACAAGTTCTTCCAATGGCACTAGAAACAATTACTGTTCCTGCCGGGACTTGGGAAACTGTTCAAATGGGTTGGAAAACTGGTGGTTCTTTAAGTAAAGTTTGGATTGTAGATGACTTTCCATTTCCAATAAAAGCTAAAACTTACACACATGTATCAGAAGGAATTCCCCCCACTGAATACGAATTTACATTGTTAGAGTATAGAGAAAATGTACAAACTAGTCCCTTTGTAGGAATTGTTTCAACTGCTGATGTTTTTGAAGCTGCAGGGTGTGAAACTGATTTTGAAAAGACAGTTAGCATAAAAAAACCTACAAAGAACTTTGATTATCAAGTACACATCTTTTATGGTCCTGAAGATCCAGTTGTTGGGTGTGAGATGGATTGGCTCATTAGTTTTATAAGCAAATACGATGATACCGAATATCTGAATCAGGTTCAATTTGATTTTCTAACTGTTGATAAAAATTTGACTCCTCTTAGATCAATTGCCCAAGAAGAAGGTAGACAATTTCTTTATTCTCCATCCGGACAAGCTCTTATTGATTTTATTATTAAAGAAGAACCTGGCACCGCAAACTATGTGATTTGGATTTATGGATTATCTCCTGAAGGAATTGCACCTTCTGGTGCTTCTGATTATTTAGAAATTGAAGTTCCAATATTTGCTGCTGATGGAACTATTCCTGTGCAAAAAATACCTGATTGGATTAAGAACAATGCAGGATGGTGGGCTGATGGCTCAATTGATGATAAGTCATTTGTTCAAGGAATACAATTCTTAATCAAAGAAAAAATCATGAAGATCCCTCCAACCACTCAAGGCTCTGGTGGTAGTGAAAAGAACATTCCCTCTTGGGTAAAGAACAATGCAGGATGGTGGGCTGATGGCTCTATAGGTGATTCAGATTTTGTTCAAGGAATACAATTCTTAATCAAAGAAGGAATCATGAAGGTGCCTCAAGCTCCCAAAAAACCCACTGGCTATCAGCCTGAATCGCTGTTTGATTAAAAATTGTTTTTAATGTTCTACATTCAAATTACTAAATTTGGTTAAAATAATGAATTAACATGGTGGGTCTTTTCAAACATCCAAAACGTCGTCTGAAAAAATTTCTCAAAGATGGTGAATATGATGAGGCAATAAAATTTGGAAAGAGTTTGGAATCTGAATATTCTAACGATCATGATTTTATGTTCATCATGGGAAGTGTTTATTTTATTGTAGATGATGCAAAAAAAGCATTACCTTATTTTGAAAAAGCATTTGAACTTGACAATAATGACGTAGAAAATTTAACTCTGAAAACAAATGTTCATTTGGCATTAGAGCAAAAAGATGAGGCCATTGATTGTTGCAGACGTATTCTCAAATTACAACCTGAAAACTCTGAGGCCAAATCACTACTTGAGGAACTAGAAAATCTTTAATTTGTTAAATTGTTATTTTTTCATAGGATACGCATTCTCTAATAACCAATTACAAAATGCTGTAACGTTTTCAGTAAATTCAGTCCAGATATGAACTGAATGGGGGAGTATGTCTATTTTCCAATTTTTTGTAAATACTCTAACGCCTTCTTTGTTTTCATACATGTAAGCATCCTCTGTTTGAACATCTCCGAGCATTTCTTTTGCTTTTTGTTTAATCATTTCTCTGTCTATGGGGAATCTCTTTAGATCATAGTTAACAATTAGGCTCAAATCTCTTTTTCCATACATGTCAAATTCTTCAATTGTTCCCTCTTTTGGAAAATTGACAATTAATTTGATATTGTATTTTTTACCTACTTCTTTTCCAATTTCAACAATTCTTGCATATCCCATCCCTGGATTTTTCTTTAAAAGAAATCTGATTTGTGCCAAGTCTTTTTTTAATTGCTCTTGAAGATCAGTGACAATTTCTGAAAATATCATGCTTTTGCTAACTAAAATTCCTATTATAACCATTAATTTTTCTCAAGATTGGTTTTTTTAGAACTTTGATTAGTTCTGTGTATGGCAATGCCAATGGATTTTGATGGAATGCGTACTGATGACGCATCAGAGAGAACAGATAACGTTGATGAATACAGAAGAACATGCATTGATTTCATTGAAGATATATCTCATGATTATGAGGCCTGGGTGGACTATTACAAATTGCCTGAAGATGAAGATAAACGAAGACGTGCCGGTATTCGTGCCACAATTGCTAGAACAAACGAATGGATAGCAAAGGTTGCTCAATCCATCAAGGCAGTAGACGTGGTAATGAATGATGGAATACAAAAGATGGCAGAATCAACTGCTGGAAAACCATTTCAAATTGGAGTATTTGTTAATCAAAAATCAAGTTATACTGAAACAAGACCTGGTGTTATTGATGTAAATATAAAAGCCAATGGAAGAGAAGGAAGAAAAACAAAACTTGGATTTCATTTTAAGGACGATAGATTCCGCATAGAATCTACCTGTGATGCATATATTGATGAGAATGATTTACCAACTCAAGAATCTGATCTCTTGGATATTCATCTTAAACTTCATGCAGAAAATGCAAAGACACGTGATGTAATTTCCTTTACTGTGACTGTTTGTGAAATTGAAAATAATGTTGAAATTGACCGAAGAGGCGTTTCAACTATAGTTCATCTTGTATGATTTAACGGAAAATTTCATCTTCCATGTAGTCAATAAACTTGCCAGTGTTTTCTAGTTTTATTGAATTGATTTGTTCTAAATTATTAAAGTGATTCATCTTTAGATATTCTTCAGATGCGGTATACCATACATCGTCAATATAGAATGTTCTGGCATTCCCCATTCCGTAATAGCGAGAACTCTCATCTGAGTGAGTCACTGTTCCTTTGAGATTAAATCCATCTGATTTATCTAAATCAAAAACATAGAATCCACTCCAGCGATTATAATCAGGCGCAATCCTCTTTGAACTTGAAGTTTCCTTCAAACTATTAGCATCACTGTTAATTGGAATTGAAAGGACATCTCTTGTTTTGTCAAAAAAGAACGCTTTGTGATTATTTAACGCCTCAGAATAAGTAGAACTGTCTCCGATTACTACATCATCTACAACATTTGGATTTTTCACATCTGATACATTAAACAATGCAATCTTTATTCCTAATTGTTGAACCCTGCCATTTTCAATTTCTTTAGTGTCTCTGCCTACTCCAATTATGTGCTCTTTATCATATGGATGCAAATAGTTTGAAAATCCTGGAATCTTCAATTCTCCTAAAATCTTTGGTTTGTCTGCTGATAAATCAATTACAAAGAATGGATCGATTTGCTGGAATGTTACCAAGTATAGTCTATCACCCATAAATCTGGCTGAGAAAATGCTCTCATCAGGGGCAATCTTGTCTAATCCTCCAACAATATTTAGCTGCTCATCCAATACATAAACTGCATTTGCACGAACAGTTCCCTGATGTTGAACATAATATTCTGTAGTGGTTGCAACCCTGAATCTATCTTTATTTTCATCCATTGAAAATTGGTTTAACAGTCTACCTGGAACTGAACCCTTTGCAACATATTCTATTTTATCCTCGTCAATTGAAATTTTGTGAATAATTGTTTTGTTTGTGTCTTCTTGAATTTTTGCATCATATTTATTCAAGGCGTCTTTAATTTTATCAAATAATTTTTCTCTGTCTTCTTTATTCATCTGATTGTATGAATTTTGCATTAATTCTGAAATTTTTATCCATTGAGAAGATGAACTGATTGAAGAATCATTTTGAATCCCCTTGATCTTTTCTTGAATTTCATTTGGTAACAATGGAACTATGACATCAAAAAATCTGTCCCGTGATGAATTGTCATAAAACCCGAATGGCATATTTTGCTGATAAGTCAAGTAAAAATTATCTTCAGACACATAAATTGATCCCGAATATCCCATAAGAAATGTTTCCGAATTTATTGTGTCGCCAAAAATATCTATTGCAGTTAATGTATTAAAGTTTGAAAATTGCTCCACATTATCAAAGTAAAATGCATCGGGTGTCATTATTGGAATTGAACGCTCTAAAATTACAGGAAGTCTGGGATGTTGATAATCTATATTGCTGTTTGTGACAAAATATGCATAATTTCCAATCATTCGTGCATCGTTAAAGTAACCATCAATGGAATAATCTTTGAGAATAACTGGATTCTCCTTGTCTGATACATCTACAACTAATGCGTGAGTCACTGGACTGTAAGAGCGTCTTGGAATAAAGTCATAGAGTGGAATGATTTCATCATTGCTTTGTCCGTTGTAAAATATTACCAGTCTATCATCATTTAGGAACATATTTTGAATATGTTGAGATTCAATGTCAAGTGCAATTTTTAAAATTAATTTTGCAGAATCTGCAGGATATGCATCAATAATAGATAATGTATTTCGAGATACGATGTATACGTATTTTGAATCATTTTTCAAATAATCTGGCTCATCAACATTTTCAACTTGAACATTTGTAGTTGAATAGTCCGATCCTCCAGATTCTGTTTTAATCATTGCCCCTTCTGGAACTGGTGCTCTGACAAATCCGTCTGACTCCATCATGGCTGCATCATCCACCATCATTCGAGTTGAAAATACTCTGTTATCGAAAAATTGACCGCCAAATAACGCCGATTCTTCTAGAATCTTTTTAAGATCCTCTTGCGACGATATTTGCTTAATGTCATGTGTACCCTCAAAGTACTTTGACACTGATTTGTCAATATAGATAATTTCTGGCTCTGATACTTGTGACACTTGAGGTTGTTCAAATTCTATCGAATACATTATTCCTGCAGTAACTATGACCGAAATGACAATTGCAATTGGTATTGTTATTTTTGAGTTCATTTTCTTTCTCACTTGTTCAGATTTTTTTAAAACTGGCATTTAGTGATTACTATAATTTTGTAGTTTGGGATAAAAGGTTTAGTGAAATTTGGATTTCACCAAACAACTTACATATGCTGGATTTGCAGTGCTCTTCTAATGCCTTCTAAAATTCCTGATGATGATTTTACCGAAAAAATCAAAATTCTTTCCACAGATGACAAAAAAATAAAGATGTTTGGTGAGCTATTTACTAACGATTCTAGTCGTGAAATACTTCAATTACTTTTCAATGAAGAATTAACTGCAACTCAGATTGCTCAAAGGACAGAGATTTCACTTCAACTAGTAAAGTACCATCTAAACAAACTTCAGGATTTAGGTGTGGTTAAAATTTCAAAGATTGAGAAAAACTCAAAATCCCAAGATATGAAAATTTACTCTGCAACAAAATTTAGTATTGTTATCGTTCCTCCAAGTTTCTCAGAAAAAACTAAAGAAAGTAAATTACTTGTTCGCTCCTTTAGACATATTTACAAAGTTGCAGGGCTTGGAATTGCAACCGGACTGTCTGGATTTCTTTCATTATCCCAATTGCAAGACAAGCAAATTCCATCAAGTAAGATTACAAATATGATGACTTCTCCTGATTCTTCTGCAAAAAGTTCTGAATCTATTGAAATGGATGAATCTGTAGAATCTGTTATGGCATCTGCACCAATATCTGCAGAATCTGAGCCACAAATGCAATTTGAAAAAAGCATTGAACCCTCAGACTTTGCACAAGAAAATTTGGATATTGTAGATACTGTCCTTGATTCAAACATTGGTAATTTGGGAACTGATTTATTCATTCCATTTGTAATATCTACAATAATCTTTGGTGGGCTCACTGTTTACTATTTGATACGATATCTAAAAAATTCAAAATAATTCATGAACTATCAATTGTAATCTCAATTGCCACTCTCTTCTCTTTTGCTCTTTCCTCACCTGGATATTTTAACTCTGAAATTTTCTTACTAAATTCTTCATCGGTAACTAATTTTGCCTTTCCTGACATAACCATGTCATTATACTCAATTCTGACATCAGGGTTTGCCAATGCATTTTTGAACCAATCTCCGTCTGGCATATGTCTGGAAAAGTAGATTTTGCCATTATGGTTGACTGCCAGAAGCATTACTGAATGTGGCTTGCCTGTATTTCTTCCCTTTGTGATTAGGGTTGGTCTGAACAAAGTCTCTTTTATCTTCATGCGTAATCTTTTCTGTCAAGTAATTTAACCTCATTGATAGAAATTTCTGATATCTGGTATGATAAGCAAATCTGCATATTTGATATCATGTCCGTAAAACTAGAAGGAATGCCTTCAAACATTGCAACAGCTGATTCCTTTACTGGAAAAAAAGTCATAGATAGAGAGGGAATTCAATATGGCAAAGTCAAACACATTCACATTCATCAAGATACCCTTACAGTATCTGGGGTGACAATCCATCAAGGATTCAATAAGGATTATTTTCTTTCAGAAGACTATATTGACAAATTTTCTGAGGAAACTTTGCTTCTTAGCAGACCTCCAGTAAGAACAGGAATTTCAGTAGTTGATATTGACGGTCATAAAATTGGCAAAGTCAAACGATTACATAAAAATCCCGACACAAATGAACTAGAATCCATTGAAGTAAGTCATGGCTTGAGGCATTCAAAAATATTATCTAAATCTGAAATTTGGGGAATTGGCGAAAAAGTCATTTTAAGAACTAATAAAGAAGAATTCAAAAAACTTGAATAATCTTTTTTATTTTTCTTTTTTTCAAAATAATCTTTAGTTTAATCTATTTTCTTAGAACACACATCACAAACGGGAATTCCTTCCTGAATTGTTATCTCTACATTTGATGAGTGGCATTTCTGACATAATCCTATCATATGATAAATCATCTGATTACGCTTTAAATTTTTTTTGTGTTCTCATGAATACTTCAATTTATAATTGCACAACGCGATCAAAAAGTATTGTCTGCTATAGAAACAAAATCCCTTACAAAATCATTTGGGGATGTAATTGCTGTAAATGATATCTCTTTTTCAGTTGAGTGTGGGGAGATCTTTGGATTTCTGGGACCTAATGGTGCTGGAAAAAGTACTACGATGATGATTCTTACCACTTTGCTAAAACCAACATCTGGCCAAGCTTTGATCTCAGGATTTGATGTAATGACTGATGCAAAAAAAGTTCGAGAAAGCATTGGATATGTTCAGCAAGAAACCACTGTTGATGAATATCTTACAGGCAGAGAGAACTTGATATTACAAGCAAAACTCAATCATATCCCAAAAAATGAAATCAATCAAAGAATTGATTCTGTTTTAGAATTAATCGAATTAACTGACAAACAACATGATTCTGTAGTTACTTATTCTGGTGGTATGAGAAAAAGACTCGATATTGCTGGAGGTCTATTACATAGGCCAAAAGTATTGTTTCTTGATGAGCCCACTGTAGGCCTAGATATTCAAACTCGTAGAAAGATTTGGAAATATCTGAAAAAAATTCACGATGAGTTTGAAATGACAATTTTTCTGACAACTCACTATATGGAAGAGGCAGATCAACTCTGTGATAGGGTTGGAATTATTGATGACGGAAAAATACAGGTAATTGACTCTCCTAAAAACATGAAAAATGCAATGGGCAATGAAGTTATTTCAATCGTTATACATGATGAAAAAAACCATGATCTATTTTTGTCAGAACTTCAAGACATTGAATTTGTAAATAAAATTAATGTAGACGGCTCAAAACTGACTTTATTTGCATCAAATGGAACAGAAGTAATACCAAAAATTTTTCAAATTTCATCTGAACAAAAAATCAAAATCACTTCTATTGCTCTGACTCAACCAACACTTGATGATGTCTTCATTTCATACACTGGACATGAAATACGAGATGATGATTCAAAGTTTAATCGAAAACGTGAACATGCAAAAATGAAGAGGTTACGTGCATGAATACTTTGATGTATGACACTTATACAATTTTTTGGAGAGAGTTAAAGAGATATAAAAAATCTCGAAGCGGTGTTTTAATTCGTTTAATTCAACCTGCAATCTGGATAATTGTTATAGGAAATACTTTTTCTGGAACTCAGCCACTCATTCAGTCAGTTGGATTTGAAGGTGAATATATTGAGTTTATGGCACCTGGCGTGATTATTCTCACTGCAATTTTTACAAGTATTTTTGGTGGTGTCAATACACTTTGGGATAGGCGTTATGGTTTTATGAACAAGGCCTTAACTTCTCCAATATCTCGTTCTGCGATCGCACTTGGAAAGATGTCTGCAATCTCTTTAATTGCAGCTATGCAAGCTAGTCTGATTTTGGGAATTGCTTTAGCAATAGGTGTTAACTTTCCAAATCCACTAATGATTGCACCAATCATGGCAATCGTGATTTTGTTTTCATTGGGTTTTTCAGGAATTTCAGTAATTGTTGCAGCTACTGCAAAGTCTCAAGAAACTTTTTGGGGCGTGATAAATTTTCTTGGAATGCCTCTATTCATGTTAAGCCCTGCATTGTTTCCGTTGGAATTACTACCTGATTGGCTTGCAGTAATTGCAAAACTTAATCCTGTTACATACACCGTGTTATTGGTAAGGGAATTGATGACAGGTGTCTCAGAGGGTGGAATTTCAATTGCGTTGAGCCTTGGAATTATCTCTGCATTTGTTCTTGTAATGGTTGCTCTTGCAAGCTATGTCTTCACGCGTGAAGTAAACAAACCATTTTGACACAAAGTTGACAAGAAATGAAAAAATTGTTAACTCTGATGATGTTTGCCAAATTTTAGAACAAGTATCTGTTGTCAAAGTTTGTCCTACTTGTCATGGTTTTTTCAATATTCCTAGTATCTAGTGCTTTCATTCCCACTTCATTTGCACTTGGAGATTATGACTTGATCTCAGAATGGGGTCAGTTTGGTATTGCAAAACCTGGGCATTTCTCATACCCTGAATTTATTGCAGTTGATGAGCAAGGAAATTCATATGTAAGTGATTTAGGCAACAAACGAATTCAAAAATTCTCTAGTGATGGTAAATACATTACTCATTGGGGACAAAGTGGAAAACTACCTGGAGAATTTCATTATCCTTCTGGAGTTGCAGTAAGCGGTGATTTTCTCTATGTTGCAGACCATGATTTACATAAAATTCAGAAATTTTATCTTAATGGAACATTTGCTGATCAGTGGGGGAGTAAAGGAATTCATGATGGGGAATTCAAGTATCCAAATGGAATGGCAGTCGACTCTGAGAATTTTGTCTATGTTGTAGATACCGGTAATCAAAGAATTCAAAAATTCACTTCTGATGGTGAGTTTGTTTTATCTTTTGGTGAAAGTGGAATGAGTTCTGGCCAATTTCTTACGGCAATTGGAATTGATATTGATGATGAAGGGTATGTGTATGTAACAGATAAGGGAAATCGTAAAATTGAAAAATTTGATTCAGATGGTTCCTTCATAAAATCATTTCCATTTCGTGGATTAAATTATATTTTTTCACCTACAGGAATTGAAATTGACCCTAATGGAACAATTTATGTTGTAAATTCTGATAATGGTCGAATCTTATTTCTTGAACAAGATATTGGTTTGACCCTTAACGTCTTTGAAAAAAATGGTCCATACCCTCAAATGTTTAGCTCGCCTACTGATATTGCATTAGGAATTAATGGTGAACTATTAGTGGTAGATTCTGCAGGACACAAAATTTATTCTCTTGAAACTCCCTTTTACGTTGAACCAGAAATTTCTACAGAAACTGAAACCATTGAAGTAATTACATCTGAGATGGCCGAATCTTTCTCAAGTGATATAATTAACCCTACCATCATGGCTCCAAGTGACATGATACTTGATGCAACTGGATTACTCACTTTTGTGAATATAGGTGAGGCAATAGCTGCTGATAATGAAAGTGGAATCAAAGCCATACTGAACAATGCACCTGAAGAATTCTCTTTGGGGGTCAACAAGGTTACTTGGATTGCATTTGATAATGCTGGTAATACTGCAGAAACATATCAAACCATCACAGTTAATGCCTGTGGTCATACTTATTCTGACTATCACATGATAGTAGGTACTTCTGGTGATGATTTTATTCGGGGTACTCTTGCAGATGATCTGATCTTTGGATTGGATGGTGCTGATATTATTAGTGGTGATGATGGAAATGACTGTATTTTTGGTGGGAATGATGATGATGTGATTTATGGGGATAATGGACATGATACCATTATGGGTGACTCTGGAAATGATATACTGAAAGGTGATTCAGGATCTGATATAATTTACTCAAATTCTGGCTCTGATGTAATGGATGGTGGAGATGATTCTGATGGATGCTACTCACCAACAAATTCTAAAACTGATCTACTGATTAACTGTGAATGATTATTTTGTACTCTTGTTCTAATTTTATAGAATTATTAGTGATTTGAATTTCTTCTATATAGAAATAGGTGTACTATCTATAACTATATTTTATTAGTATAGAATTATGACACAGCTTATACAGAAACATTTCTTTTATCATTTAATGACTAACAAAAGCACAAAGAACATTGCAATTTTTAGCATTGTTGTATTATTCACTGTAACTTCCTTTGGACTTTCAAATGCATATGCTGAAGAAAGTGAAGGCTACAATATGGTTGGCGATATAATGCCTGTGTTGACATTTACATTCCGAGACGGAATAGAAACATTGGAATTCCCTGTTTTCAAAATGGGTGAAAACTTTATTGATGATTCGGGAGTTTCATTTTCAGTAGAAGGTTCTGTGACACAATCACCATTATTGCACAAAGCAATGGATGAGGCATATATTTACCGATATTCAAATGCAGCATTTGATCATCAGTTCAAATATTTTGATGTTGATGCTGATTTTGTAAAAAATGGCGAATCTGTAATCTCTCTTGATTACAGCAACTGTAGGGTGGATGACTATCAAGTTGAAACACTTGACTCAAATGATTATGAAAGTTATGCCAAAGAAGTTGGATTTGCAATAGCAGATAAAATTGACTTTGTATGTAGTGGATTAAATTCTGCTAATGATTCAACAAAGATAACTCCTGGTACTGTGATTGATCATGGCGAATCTGGATTTAAATTTATTAATGGAATGAAAACATCTGTGACATTCTCCTTTAATGAAGGAAAGGAAAAAATTGAGTTTCCAGTATTTAATCTAGTTTCAGGATATGCTGAATCTGAACGAAATGTAAAGCCTGAATTCTCAGTTGAAGGTGTTTTGGATTACTATCCATTATTGCAAAGCAAAATCGACAATGCAAGAAAAGTATCAGGATTATCTGTATCATCTAATGATGACTTTGATGCATTGGTAGAATTTACTAATGGTGAAAAGACATTGAGAGGACTTGATTTTTCAAGTTGTCGTGTAACTGATGCTAAAATCACAACTCTAACAGACAAAGAAGAAGGATTTACTGGGAAAAGTGGCTTTGTAACTGCTTATCAATTAGGTTTTGAATGTTCAGGACTTAATGCATTAAACATGTATTATGATGGACTTTCTGGAGATGGCCCTTCTTGGAATGTCTCTCAAATTGTACATGAGTATGTAGAGCCACTTCAGAACACTGACAAAGGGTTGAGCGCTTTTGCTACATTCTATTTTGAAGATGGCATGGAAACTGTAGAATTTTCCATGTTCAAACAAAATCAAATGCTTACGGCAACTGAAGAAAACAAAGGTGATAACGGTGACAAAAGTGTAGCTGCTGATGCATTTACTAGAAAGGCAGTATATCCAACCATAGAATTGAGAGGAATTGTAGGTGATTATCCATTACTATACAATCATGTTGATGACAATCTATCTATTCAAAGTGTAGTTGGAACTGGTAATCGTGACCTTGTTGACATTAATGTAAAGATTGTATCTGGTAATGAAGAAATTCGTGGCTTTGACTATTCAAACTGTAGATCAACTGATTACATTATATCTGCAGAGCCAAATAACGAAGAAAGTTATGTCAAAGACAAATTTGCACTAGAAAATATTTTTGACTTTGAATGCCAAGGATACCGACCAAACAATCCAACCTATGATACAATGTTCGTTGTTGAAAAAGCAAAAACTACCAGCAGCGGTGATTTAAGAGACACCCATGACTGGCCTTTAGGATTCTACGTAGAGTAGACCTTTTCTTTTTATTTTTTTACTGCATGATGATCTGAAATATAGATCAAATTAAGATCTGTATATTTGTCATTTTACTATATAGTACAATAGACTTTATGTTGATCCACCTTAATTATAAAACTCTCTTTGATGAGTCATGGGGCAATGGTTATCCTGGATAAAGTCCAACGAAAAAGAACTCTTAACGATTCTAGATAACCTGGCTAAAAAAGCAGTTGAAACCTCTGAATCTTTGGTGGTTTTATTTTCCGATCTTAGTAACGTTGATCAAATTAAAAAAATTCATAGACTTGAGACTGAAGCTGACGTGCTTACCCGTGATATTTTTGCAGAATTAAACAAGACCTTCATCACTCCTTTGGATAGGGAAGACATGCAAAGAATTGCATCAAAAATTGATGATGTGATTGATTTCATGGATGGTATTGCTGCTAGGGTATACAGCTACAAAATCACTACTCCTCCCTCATATTGTTTAGACATGGCAAAAGAACTAGTCAAAGCTACGAAAGAAGTGGAATACATGATTTCAAAACTACAGAAAATGAAAAATTCAAAAGACATGATTGAACATTGTAGAAATACCGGTGACATTGAGCATACCGTTGATGATTTGTATAGAGAAGCCATCAAAGAACTGTTTGAAAGTGATGATGCAATTAAAATCATCAAACTAAAGGATATCTATGAAACAATGGAAACTGCATCTGACAGATGTGTTGATGTTGCAGATGTCATTGAAGATATAGTTCTAAAATATACCTGAGTTGATTAAATGATAGAATTAGCAATTGGTGCAATCATTGTAGCATTAATCTTTGATTTTGTAAACGGTTTCAATGATTCTGCAAATTCTGTCGCTACTGTAATTGGGACACGCGTTCTAAAACCTATTCATGCTGTAGGTTTATCTGCTGCAATGAATTTCATTGGCCCTTTCATATTTGGCGTTGCTGTTGCAACTACAATTGCAAAAGGAATCGTCAGTCCTGATGACATTACTGTTTACATGATTATAGGCGGATTAGCTGGTGCAATTGGTTGGAGTACTCTTTGTACTTATTTTGGATTACCCATATCAAACAGTCATTCTTTAGTTGGAGGAATTATGGGTGCAGGCATTGCAGGATTAGGATTTGAAAAACTAGTTTACGGTGGTCTAACCAAAGTATTTGCAGGCATTGTAATTGCACCTATAGGTGGAATCATTTTTGGATTACTGTTAACTGGATTAATAATTACCATTTTTGCAGGTCGTAAACCTGGACCAGTAAACAAAACATTTGGTAAATTACAGATTATCTCTTCAGCTTGGTTTGCATTAACTCATGGAGCAAATGATGGACAAAAAACTATGGGAATTATTGTCTTGATTTTGTTTTCTGCTGGCATGATCCCTGAACTTGAAATGCCATTATGGGTAATTTTTGCTGCAGCAACTGCGATGGGTTTGGGCACTTTCTTTGGTGGATACAAAGTAATCAAAACTTTAGGTGTAAAAATTACAAGACTCAAACCATACCAAGGATTTGCAGCAGAAACAGGTGGCGGGTTGATGTTGGCAGTATTTGCAATATTTGGCATTCCTGCTAGCACAACACATGCGATAACTGGTACTATTATGGGTGCAGGTGCTGCACGAAGAAAACGTGCTGTAAGATGGAAAGTAAGCAAACAGATTGTTTTCTCATGGGTGATTACTATCCCTGGCAGTGCCTTAATGGGAATTGGTATTACTTATCTAATTCATCTGTTTGTTTGATCTTTTAATGCCTTAATTTTTATTCTGCCAATTTTTTTTTGTATTGTTCAAATGGATATTTTACAATTAATTCAATCAAATCTTCTAACTCCTATCATTCTGTTCTTTTTATTTGGAATAATTGCAGCCCGAATAAAATCTGATTTGAAAATACCAGAAGCAATTTCCGAATTTTTACCCATTTATCTTCTAGCTGCAATTGGTCTTCATGGTGGAATTGAGATGAGAAATACTGGATTTGAAAATATGTTGATTCCAATGATTGTTGCAATTGGACTTTCACTTTTGTTTACTTTGAATCACTATCAAATTTTGAGAAGATTGGGGAAATTCAATATTTTTGATTCATATGCACTTGCATCCACATATGGTGCAGTAGGTGCTGTAACTTTTTCAGTTGGTTTGTCATTTCTCAAAAATCAAGGTGTCTCATCAGAAGGATATCTTGCAGCTGTTTTAGCAATATTAGAACCAGTTGCGTTCATCTTGGCAATCTTTTTGACAAACATGACAGTATCAAAACAAATCAAAGCAAAGAAAAAATCTTTCGCAAGTGATGATACATCTGACATTGATGTTGGGATGCAGAGTACTAGCACAAAACTCTCTCAAGTTTTACATGAATCAATTACAGGCAAAGCAATAGTAATTCTGCTTGGAAGCATTGTAATAGGATACATCATTGGTGAAGATGGGTTCAGTTCAATCAAAATTGTATTTGATGAAATGTTTACTGGGGCAATCGTGATTTTTATGATAGAGATGGGAATAATTGCAGGACAAAGACTAGATGATATCAAAAAAGTTGGAATTTTCCTTACTGCGTTTGCTATAATCATGCCTACTTTTAACGGAATTATCGGAGTTTTAGTTGCAACTGCAATGGGATTAAGTCTTGGTGGTGCAGTCATGTTTGGATTATTGTTAGCTAGTGCATCATTTATTGCAGCACCTGCAGTATTGCGTCATGCGATTCCTCAAGCAAAACCCAGTCTTTACATAACTTCTGCATTGGGTATAACATTTCCTTACAACATCATTGTATTGTTGCCCATCATGTTTACAATTTCATCTATTGTTCACACGGGAGAAGGATCGATAGACTTATTCAATTACATGATAAAGAATTGGATATGAAACTCTACAACATTAAATTACTTACAATTACCTGTGAAATTCTTGCTCAAAAAAATATAATTGGGATTTTAAAAAATCATAAAATTACTGGTTATACAACTTATGAGGTGGATGGAAATGGCGCCCGTGGTTTACGGGGACAAGGATTCAAAAATGAAAAAAATGTCAAAGTTGAGGTAATCATGCGTGAAGAAAAACTATCTGATGTTATTGAAGAGATATCGAGGACATTATTTGCAAATTTTGCTATAGTACTCTATGTCAGTGATGTTGGCGTAGTTAGAACTGAAAAATTTTAACAACAAGAATCATCTGAACACAAAACTGGAATCTTTTTACTTGCATTAGTAACACTTGAGATTAATACTGATAGTTGACTATTTGAAATTGAATACATTGCCTTTTTCCCTGCGTCTCTTGATTTGACAATGCCGCATTTTCTTAACGTCTTTAAGTGATGTGACACTAGTGGTTGATCTTTTCTTAATTTTTCAACAAAATCATTCACACACAACTCTTTGTTTTTTTGCAACAAATCTAGAATGTCAAATCTTGTTTCATCACAAATGCATTTTAAGAGACTGACTCCATTCATATCAACCTAAATTTATATAAACTTATATTTATTTGATTATGTGGCTGAAGGAAAAAAAATCCTTTTTGTGTGCGTAGAAAATGCTGGCCGTAGTCAGATGGCAGAAGGATTTCTTAGAAAATATGCTCCTCAGTTTGATGCAATTAGTGCCGGAACTAAACCAAAATCGCAATTAATCCCAAATGTGATTGATGTGATGAAAGAGATTGGAATTGACATAACTGAACAAAAACCAAAGCCGCTGACAGATGAAATGACTGTTCAATCCATCACTGTCAATATGGGATGTATGGATAAGGAATCATGCCCTACATTATTTGTAGATGATGTAATAGATTGGAATATTCCTGATCCAAAAGACAAGGATATTAAGCAAATAAGGGAAATTCGAGATGAAATTAAAAACAAAGTCTTGAGTCTCATCAGAAAATTAGAGGAATAATAAAATGGCATACTCTAACCTTCAAATCTTTACTGTAGAACTAATTGGTACATTCATTCTTGTGATTTTTGCTACAGGTTCAATTGTTTACGATGTCCAAATTGGCGGTCCATATGGAATATGGTTTGCAGCTGTTACCCCCTTCATTGCATTAATTATTGGAGTTTATTCATTTGGTAAAATCTCACTTGCTCACTTTAATCCTGCTGTAACCGTAGGATACTACATTACAGGTCATATCTCGAAAACTCAAATCATTTGGTATTTTGCAGCTGAAATTATTGGTGCAATACTCGGTTCTTTGTTTGTCATGACATTTATTGGACAAAATGCAAACCTTGGAGCTAATGCACCAAACTATGACTATTCAATATTTTTGATATTTCCAGTAGAAGTTTTGGCATCTGCATTACTCATGGCAGTGATTTTTACTGTAGTGTATACAAAGGGACTCAAAGGATTTAGCGGAATCGCAATTGGCGGTATAGTTGGCCTAGATATCTTTTTTTTGGCATCTGTCTCTGGTGCGTCAATGAATCCAGCAAGAGCACTTGCACCTGCCTTGTTGTCTGGAATGATAGATGATCTGTGGCTTTATTGGAGTGCACCCTATGTTGGAACAATAATTGTTGCATTTTTGTTTAGGAAGAAATTTGAGATACAAAGAAATCAAGAGAAATCTTAAGGTCTCACTTGGCTAATTTATGTCTAAAAATCGTTCTTTTACGAATAATAATGACCTAGTTTAACCTATGTTGATGACTAATTCAAAATTATTCTCAAATGCAAAAAAAGTCATTCCTTCAGGAGTCAATAGCCCTGTTAGGTATTTTGAACCATATCCGTTCTTTACAAAAAAAGCAAACGGTGCACATCTCTGGGATGCTGAGAACAAAAAGTATATTGATTTTTGTAATGGGTATGGTGCATTACTTTTGGGACATAGAAGAAAAGAGATTATCGATGCTGTCTCAAATCAACTCTCCAAGGGAACTTTGTACTGTACTCCAACAGAATCTGAAATTGAACTCTCAAAACTAATCATTGGAAACTTCCCATCAATTGACAAAGTCCGATTGGTAAACACTGGGGGTGAGGCAACAATGACTGCAATTAGATTGGCACGTGGTTTTACAAAAAAGAAAAAAATAATTAAATTTGAAGGATGTTATCACGGTGCACATGACTCTGTATTGGTAAAAGCTGGATCTGGTTCTGCTCATAATGGAATTTCAGTTTCAGATGGTGGGTTAGATGAAGTGTCAAAAAACACTTTGGTTGTACAGTATAACAATATAGAAGATTTTCAAAAGACAATACAAAAAAATAGAGACATTGCAGGAGTCATTGTGGAGCCAATCTTGGCTAACATGGGTTTGATTTTACCTGAAAATAATTTCCTTTACGATTTGAGAAAAATTACTAAAGAAAACAACATTCCACTAATTTTTGATGAGGTAGTTACTGGATTTAGAGTTGCACCTGGTGGCGCCCAGGAACATTTTGGAATAAAACCTGACATCACTACGATGGCAAAAGCCTTGAGCAATGGATTTACAATTGCAGCTGTTGGTGGTAGAAAAGAAATCATGGATTTGTTATCTCCTGGCGGCAAAGTCTATCAAGCAAGTACGTTTGCAGGAAATCCAATTTCTGTTAGTGCTGCAATTACCTCAATTAAGACAATAAACAAACTAAAAAACAAACTCTACTCTAAACTGGAACGATTTAATCTGTTGTTTACTACTGCACTTGATGATATGGCCACTGACATGAATATTCCACATCAAATCAACTTTACAGCATCGATGTTTCAGATTTTCTTTACAAACAAACCTGTGACTAATTATGAAACATCTACAAAAGCAGACTCTAAGAAATTTCAAAAAATGTTTAGAATATTACTACAAAAAGGAATCTTCATCGCTCCTTCACAGTTTGAAGTGGTGTTTCTTTCTGATGCTCACACTGAAAATGATCTAAACAAAACACTTGACGCATATGATGCAGCACTAAAATCGGTGAAAAAATGAAATACATTGTAGGTGCAAGAGGTAGTCAACTATCTATTGCTCAAACAAACTGGGTCATTTCAGAACTAAAAAAAGTAAATCCCGATTGTGAATATGAAATAAAGTCTATCACTACAAAGGGTGATACTGATTCTAGACCATTATTTACAATAAATCAGAAAGGAATCTTTGAAAAAGAAGTTGACAGAGCAGTTTCACAAAAAAAAGTCGATTTTGCAGTACATAGTCTAAAAGATGTCCCTTCAGAGTTAGATGAGAGTCTAATTATTGCATCTATTCCAAAACGTGAAGCAGTAAATGATGTCTTTATTTCATCAGACGGTTCATCTTTGGAGAATATCAAGGAAGGTGCAATAATTGGGACTAGTTCACTTAGACGTGCAGTTCAGGTTTCCAGAATTAGGCCTGATGTTACAGTCAAACCAATTCGAGGGAATATTGAAACCCGAATAAGAAAAACATCTGGAGATAATTTTGATGCAATAGTACTTGCACAAGCTGGTATCTCAAGGTTGGGAGTTGATGTGAAATCTACTCCTCTATCAATAGATACTTTTTCCCCATCCCCCGGACAAGGTGCAATTGCAATTATAACTAGAATGGATGATGAAAATACAATTTCGATGCTAAAAAAAATTGAAGATACAGATTCTAGATTGGAAATTGAGGCGGAGAGAGCATTATCTGATTATGTGGATTCTGGTTGTAGATTCCCGTTAGGTGCATATGCAAAATCAGATGATACTGAAATGACATTAACCGTATCTGCATTTTCTGTTGATGGGGCGCAATCATTGCAGGTCAGTAAAACTGGTAACAAAAATGATCCTAAATCTCTTGGCAAAAGTGCTGGAGAAGAACTACGTAAGAAGGGCGTAAATGATCTTGCATTAAATTGGAGAGAGAAAGTAGAGGAATGGAATAAAACATGACTGGAAAAGTGTATCTTGTTGGAGCAGGACCTGGAGATCATAAATTAATTACACTACGTGCAGTTGAATTACTACAAAAGGCAGATGTTGTTTTGTATGATAGACTGGTAAGCAAAAAAATAATTTCAATGATTCCCAAATCTGCAGAAAAAATTTACGTTGGCAGAGCAGTAGGGGATGACACTACTCACCAAAACACAACAAATGATTTGATGGTAAAATATGCAAAATCCAAAAAAAATGTTGTTAGACTAAAGGGTGGAGACCCTATAATCTTTGGACGTGGTGGGGAAGAAGCGGAATTTCTAAAAGAAAATAAAGTAAAATATGAAATTGTTCCCGGAATTACTTCTGGAATTGGTTCTGCTACGTATGCTGGCATCCCTCTGACTCACAGAAAGCATGCATCATCTGTAGTCTTTGTTACAGGACATGAAGATCCTGAAAAGAAAAAAGAGATTGTAAAGTGGAAAAGACTTGCAAAATCTGTTGATACGATAGTGATAATGATGGGACTTTCAAGAATTGATGTTATTTGCAAACAGCTCATAGCTGGAGGGATGCATAAAAAGACCCCTGTAGCTGTTATTCAAAATGGAACTACTCCTAACCAAAAAATGATCAAGGGGACCGTTACAAATATTGCAAAAAAAGTTAAAGAAAACAAAATTACTCCGCCCACAAACATCATAATTGGAAATGTCGTTGATTTGTCCGATACTATTGGGTGGAAATAATGCTTGACGGAAAAACTATTGCAATAACTCGTTCAAAAGATGATGCTGCTGAATTCATCACACTTGCTGAACAAAATCATGCAAAGCCCTTACCATTACCTACAATTGAACTTGTAAGTAAGGGCGAAAAAATAGTTGATGAATTTTTGGAATCAGTTGAGAAATACAATCCTGATTATTCTGTTTTTATGAGCTCAAAAGCAGTCAAACTACTTTTTGATACTGCAAAACATGTTGGTAAATTAGATAAACTGCAATTAGCTGTGGCAAATACTATCGTAATGTCTGTTGGTCCAAAAACAACGATCGCACTTGAAAATGAAGGAATCAAGGTGAACCTTCAACCTACTACGTTCTCATCTGTTGGGGTGGGCGAAGAATTCACACAAATCAATGCAGTTGGGAAAAAAGTGATTGTTCCACGCAGTGGTGCATCTACCCCATTTCTCAAAGAACTCTTAAACAAAATTGGAATTGATGTGCTAGAAATTCATCTCTATGATGTTTGCGCATTCAGAGACACTACTCAATGGAATGAATTTCGAGAATTATTCTCTAAGAATAAAGTGGACGGTGTAGTGTTTACAAGCGCATCATCTGTACGTGGATTCTTTGAGATAATGTCAAAAGATTATGATAAAGACAAATTACTTGAAAATCTTGCAAAACTATCTGTAGTCTCTATTGGTCCGTTCACTTCAGATGAATTGAAAAAATTCAATGTCAAAAATATTGTATCTCAAGTTCATACAGTTGCAGGAGCGTTTGATGCGATGAAAAATACACTTGCTGTATAATCTGATTAATTCGTTAATTCTTGAATGTTGAATTGGAGAATTTACAAAAATGACAATGCTTCAATGGAACAATTCTTTCCCACAAAACTACTTTTCATATGGTATATTTGTTACAAACCATTCTTCTTTGTTTGGTTCTGAGAAAGTATCAGGTTTATGATTTAGAATGATCTGATTGTCTTTTTGTTTTATTGAAATTCCGTAACCTGAAAGAAATTTTATGTTGTAATGATTTTTTGACCTTTAAGAGTCATTCTTAGAATTCTTATTCATTAGAAAAAAACCAGTGCCAATTCCAACATTAATTATGATGAATAATGGAATTCCAACAAACCACATGCAAACTGGACACATGAAATAAAGAATAACAAATCCAATAATTGCTAAGCAGACCCAGATTGGAATAATTAATTTTCGTTTCACATCCACATCGTTTTGTTTGTCAACTTAAGGATTTTCCAACAAATCATGACTTATGTAATTGCCTAATTACAATTCCAACATAGCACAAAATCGCGCCTACAAAGAGGGGGATACCATTTTTACTCTTTGTAGATAAACTTGTTAACTTCTTGAAATAATTTTTTCATTTTTTAGATTTCTTCTTGTAATTAGTCAACATCTCTTGCAATGCATCATCGTGTTGAAATCTCTCCAGATCTTGCCTGAATCTGACCCATTATCTTGAGGATTTCTTTGTGAGTATCTTTGGTAATTCTAATGGTTGTAATGTCTGCCAATGCATATTTGATATGCCTCTGAATAAGTCTCACAACGATCTGTTTAGCTAAACTCCAGAGTTTAGCTAAAGCTATTTAGCTGTGCCTATTTTTCCTCATGTATTTATAATATAACGGGGTTATGGTGGACATGGCAACAGAAAACCTCGACATGGATTATTCCAAATATGATTTTAAAGACTCTACCGAACTTTATGTTCACCTTAGCAAGAAAGGCCTGTCTAAGGAAACTGTGATTAGCATCAGCAAGATGAAAGATGAACCACAATGGATGCTTGATTTTAGATTACGTTCTTTTGAAATTTTTATGAAAAAACCAATGCCAACTTGGGGTGGAGATCTTAGCGTTATTGATTTCCAAAATATTTACTATTATGCAAAAGCATCTGACAAAGTAGAAAAGAACTGGGATGATGTACCTGATAATGTCAAAAAAACATTTGACAAACTTGGAATCCCAGAAGCTGAAAAGAAATTCCTAGCAGGTGTTGGTGCACAATATGAATCCGAAGTTGTGTATCATAGTCTGAGAGAAGACTTGGCAAAACAAGGTGTTCTATTCTTGGATACTGATGCAGCCCTTAAAGAACATCCAGAGATCTTCAAGAAGTATTTTGGTAAAATTATTCCTCCAGAGGATAACAAATTTGCGGCACTAAACAGTGCAGTCTGGAGTGGTGGTTCGTTTATCTACATTCCACCAGGTGTCAAAGTTGACATGCCTCTACAAGCATACTTTAGAATTAATGCTGAAAACATTGGCCAATTTGAAAGAACCCTGATCATTGCCGATGAAGGCTCAGAAGTTCACTACATCGAAGGATGTACTGCTCCTGTTTATTCTTCAGAATCACTTCACTCTGCAGTTGTAGAGCTAGTTGCACACAAAGACGCCAAACTAAGATACACAACAATCCAAAATTGGAGTAGCGATGTATACAATTTAGTTACAAAACGTGCTTATGCATATGAAGGCGCAACAGTAGAATGGATTGACGGAAACATTGGAAGTAAACTAACAATGAAGTATCCTGGAATCTATCTTATGGGTGAGCGAGCATATGGCGAAACACTTTCTATTGCATTTGCAGGAAAAGGACAACACCAAGACACAGGTGCTAAAATGGTCCATCTTGCACCAAATACTACCTCTAAAATCACATCAAAGTCAGTAAGCAGATTGGACGGACGTTCAACTTACCGTGGACTACTAAATGTGGCAAAAGGTGCTACAAATGTTAAAGCCACTGTAAGATGTGATGCATTACTATTAGATGATACCTCCAAGACTGATACATATCCGTACATGGAAATCAATCAGGAAGATGCAACAATTACCCACGAAGCAACAGTTGGGAAAATTGGCGATGAGCAAATCTTCTACTTGATGACTAGAGGTTTCACCGAAGAGGAAGCCCTTTCACTAATTGTTAATGGCTTTATGGAGCCATTTACAAAAGAACTCCCAATGGAATACGCAGTAGAACTGAACAGACTAATCAAACTAGAGATGGATGACTCTGTGGGATAAACTCCCAATTTTACTTTGATTAAAAATGTCTCAAGAAACCCTCTCAAAAATCAACACAAGTCACATCGATGAGATTTCCTCATCAAGAAATGAACCTGAATGGCTCAAAGACTATAGGAAGAATTCATTATCCATTTATGATGGTCTTCCACTTGAAATGTCTCCTCTATACAACAAATATACAGATGCCAAAAAAATGGATCCAGAAAAAGTATTACTCTCAACATCTACTACTGAAACAATTCCAAGTTTCCTAAACAAAAGATTAAGTGAATTGGAAAATGAAATATGCATCATACAGATTGGAACAAATGTTCACAAAATCAATGTCTCTGACGAACTAAAGTCAAAAGGTCTTGTAATCTCTTCAACCTCTGATGCAATTAAGGATAATTCTGAACTGGTAAAAAAAGCACTAGAAACTTCAAACTCAAACGATGATAAATTCACTGCCCTAAACAATGCTGCCTTTAATTCGGGAATATTTATCCATATTCCACGTGATCTTATCTTGGAGAAACCAATCCACTTTTTGGCATGTCTTTCAGAAGATGGCAATTCTACTATTGCTAGAAATATTATATTTGCAGATGAAAGCAGCAAAGCTACAATTGTTCAAGAAATCTATTCTCCTAAAACTGAAAAACAACCAGCGTATATTGAGTTACTAAATGTAAATCTCGCAGCAAATTCACAACTAGATGTTACCACTTTACAACTTATGGATCAGCATACAGTAAACTTTTCTACAAGACGAACTGATTTGGCACAAGACGCTAAAGTGAATTGGTATTCTGGATTATTTGGCTCTATTTTATCTCGATACAAGATTGATTATTTTCTTAATGGTAGTGGCGCATCTGCAAATGACTCTGAAGTGATATTTGGAAATGATGAACAATCATTTGATATCCAAACTAATGTAAATCATGAAAGTCCATCTACTGAGGCAAGGGTAGTTGAAAAATCTATTCTTAGAAACAAGTCAAAGTCTCTCTTTAAGGGAATGATTAGAATCAAAGAAAATGCTGCAAAATCAAATTCATTTTTGTCTGGTCGCTCTATCCTTTTGGATAAAGATGCAAAATCTGATGCAATTCCTGGACTGGAGATATTCACAAATGATGTAAAGGCAACACACTCAGCATCTGTTGCACAAATTGATGAAGAGCAAATATTTTATCTTAAAACTAGATGTCTTACTCACGAAGAGGCAGAAAGAACAATTGTTGAGGGATTTTTAGAACCACTTTCAAGGAAAATGTCCTTCCAAGTAAGGGCATGGATTGCATATCTTATTGAATCTAAATGGGAAAACCGCGAATTAACTATTAACACTGATGCAGAATTAACAAAATTTGTCGAGGTAGAAGAGACACGTTATAACGAAGACTCAGAAATTGAACAACACTACAAGTATCGGTGATAATTTTGTCAGAATGGATTAAAGCCTGTAATTTGAAGCAGGTAAAAGAAGGGCAACTTTTCGGATTTGTACATAATGATAAAAAACTTCTATTAGCTAACGTTAAAGGAAACATTCACGCAACTGATCTAATATGTACTCATGCTGATGCAGATCTTTCCACAGGTTTTCTAAGTGATGAGGGTGTACGATGCCCATTACATCTTTCTGTTTTTAATTTAGAGAATGGCGAACCTCAAAACCTTCCTGCAGAAATTCCTCTTAAGGTATACAATGTTAAAATAGATGACAAAGAAATTTACGTGGAGCTTTAAGACATGCAAAGTACAGAATCACTATTTGAAAATATACGAAAAGATTTTCCAATCCTTCAAAGAACTGTTAGGGATAACAAAAAACTTGTTTATCTTGATAATGCTTCTACCACACAAAAACCAAATCAAGTAATTGATTCCATAACTGATTACTATCAAAATCACAATGCCAATATCCACAGAGCAGTATATGCACTAGCTGAAGAAGCTACTGAAGCATATGAGGCAACCCGAGATAAAATTGCAAATTTCGTTAACATTAAAAATCGCCAAGAAATAATTTTTGTTAGAGGTACCACTGAAGCAATTAATCTAGTTGCATATGCATGGGGTAGGCCTCACATCAATGAAGGCGATATTATAGTCACCACTGAATATGAACACCACAGCAACATTGTACCTTGGCAGCTTGTTACTCAAGAGAAACATGCCAAATTAGAATACATTGGAATGGATGACAATGGTGAGTTAATTTTGGATGATCTTGACAAATATCTTGCAACAGGTAAAGTCAAACTCGTAACCTTTAGTCTGATGTCAAATGTGCTTGGAACCATAACTAATGCTGAAAAAATTATTGAAAAATGTAAGGCTGCAGGTGTTCTTACACTGATTGATGGTGCTCAGGCAGTGCCTCACATGAAAGTTGACATTGAAAAACTGGGATGTGACTTTTTTGCATTTTCTGGACACAAAATGCTAGGTCCTACAGGAATTGGTGTCTTGTGGGTTAGAAAATCTGTTTTGGAAACCATGGTGCCATTTCATGGCGGCGGTGATATGATTCGGGAAGTTCACAAATACGAAACAACTTGGAATGACTTGCCATACAAATTTGAAGCAGGTACTCCGAACATTGCAGATGTTGTGGGATTAGGATCTGCAATTGATTATCTTGTAAAAATTGGAATGGACAATATAAGGGAACACGAAATTGAACTAACAAAATATGCTATGGAAAAATTATCTGAAGTTAAAGGACTTCATATCTATGGTACTAAGGACCTATCAAAACGCGGTGGTGTGATCTCATTTAATTTTGCAGATGTGCATCCTCATGATGTTGCTCAAATTATTGATGAGGAAGGAATTGCAGTACGTTCTGGACATCACTGTGCACAAGTGTTAATGGAACGACTAAACGTTGCAGCAACATCAAGAGCTAGTTTTTACATTTACAATACTAAAGAAGACATTGACATTCTGGTAAATTCATTAAAAATTGTGGCAAAGGTGTTTAAACTATGAGTGGCAACGCAGATATTTACCATGAAATGATTGTGGATTATTCTAGAAATCCAATTAATTACGGAGAGATTGAAAACCATGATGTCACTTTTCATGATTCCAATCCATTATGCGGTGATAGCATAGACATTGACATGAAAATTGATGATAACAAGGTGACAGATATCAAATTTCATGGAAAAGGCTGTGCAATTTGCATGGCTTGCTCTTCTGTCCTGACTGAAATTACAAAGGGTAAGACACTTGATGAAGCAAGAGCAATAGAAAAGAATGATGTGTTAAGTGAATTAGGCCTGGAGCATCTTCAGGCTGTCCGAATAAAATGTGCCTTACTTTCTCTCAAAGTACTAAAATCTGCTCTTTACACCTATATTGGAAAGAATTTGGAAGATGCTCCTGATGTAGATAAACTAAAAGAAGAGGCAGCAAATCTGTACTAATATGAGTGATTTCACTCCTACAATACCAATCTCATTGCAAATACGAAAAATAATTTTTGAAAAATTCAATGATCCTAGTGATAAATTCACAAATGACGAAATTTTTGAAATTATAAAAAAAAATGGTGATCTTGATCCTTCTTGGATAATTGATGACACTGAATCCTTTTTTAACGAAATTTGTGATTCTGGTCTTGTAAGAAACATTGCCCAGAACTTTACAACAATATGGATGAAATTATTTGATCCAATTGAAAAACTCCATTGTAATTCTTGCAACAATGATATCTATCTTGGACCTTCCGAAGAAAGAATTTGTCCTAATTCTTCCTGTAAATCTTCTATTTAGTCCTGTATTTCATAGCAGCTGCCTCAAGTGCCTTTATCATCGGAAGCTTTTCCCCAGTCAGATACAATACAAGTGCACCACCTGCAGTACTGATGTGGTTTATTTTTTCTTCAAGTCCTTGTTGTTTTAGGACAGACGTCAAGTGTCCTCCGCTTACCAAGGTAGTTGCCATGGAGTTTGCAACTGAATCAAGTAATGCTTTTGTTCCAAAACTGAAATTCTCCTTTTCAAAAAACCCTGCAGGTCCGCTGATAAAGACAGTTCCTGCACCTGATATTAATTTTGAATAATATTCTACTGTCTTTGGACCCAAATCATAAATTTTGTCTCCTGTCTGCAATTCTCGCACATCCATCTCCACTCTTGCCCCGTCTTTATCTACTGCAACATCCACAGGTGTTGCAAAAACATCTGGATACTCTCCAATCAAGGCATGTGCCTTTGCAACAACTTCGTCTTCTTTTTTGATTCCAAGAGAATACTTGATTCGGGCTTGTGCGCGCATAAACACGTTGGCAATCAATCCTGTTAGCAGAACATGGTCTGCACGTCCGTTCTTAATTAGCATCTTGATTGCCTCCAGTCTATCTGGGACCTTTGAGCCACCAAGGACTATGACATGCGGTGCCTTTGCAACAGTCATTATCTCATCGAGGTTTCTCACTTCTCTTTCCACAATCCTTCCTGCACATGCAGGGATGACTTGCGGGAACCCAACAATTGATGGATGTGATCTATGTGCACTTGGAAATGAATCCAACACGCACAGATCAAACAGACTTGCAAGGCGTTTGACCATTATTGTATTTGCCGCATCCTCTGAGGAAAACTCGTAATTCTCTTCTGCACATAGTCTCAAATTATCTAAAAGTAAAATATCCCCGTCTTGCAAATTTTTAATTGCATCTTGAGCAGCCTCACCAATTGTGTCCTCGACATACTTGATTTCTCTATTCATTAATTTCTCAAGAACCTTTGCGTGTTTTGCCATTCCCGTGTAATCGTCATTTCCGACCCTTCCTTGGTGTGATGCAACAACAACCTTGGCCTCTTTTAGTGATTGTAAAGTTTCAATTGCCTCTTCAATCCTTTTGGTACCTGAAATTTCCATTGTGTTCGGATCTATTGGGCAATTCATGTCTACTCTCAGAAAAACAGTCTTGCCCTTTAGGTCAAAATCATCTAGTGTGAGTACCTTCACGCCATTTCTATAATCCACTTGGTTAAATTCTTTGAGTCTGTCATTTATTTTTT
>JAOTSS010000090.1 GCA_029864805.1 Candidatus Nitrosopumilus sp.
ATTATGTGCCCAAATATCTCTTTGAGAATGGATATGATATCAATCCTGTAAATCCATATTCTGATGAGATTTTAGGTAAAAAATCTTACAATTCTGTTTCTGATATAGTTGGAGATGTGGATATTGTTGATGTGTTTAGGCCCTCTGATCAGGTTTTACCGATTATTCAAGAGGCAATTAAGAAAAAGCCAAAGGTGATTTGGCTTCAAGAAGGAATCCACAATTTAGAAGCTGAAGAATTGGCAAGAAATGCTGGAATCAAAGTAGTTTTCAACCGATGCATGTTGGCAGAACATCAGAGATTACTACGATGACTGATTTTGAAAATTTTTATAATGATTTTTTGGGATTTGCAAAAAAATATGAACGACTGAATATTCCTCTGAAAATAGAGAGAGATCTTAATAATGATATAATCAAAATATTTGGTCAAAGAATTACTTCGTTAGCTAGGGCGCAAAATGGTCTTAATGATGTAACTGAACTTGCGTACACTACTGCTGAACATCATCCTTATTGGAATCTAATCTATAATTGTTCAGAGATTTCAAATAGTGTTTTAGAAAAATGGCATGAATCTTTGTCTGAAGATGATTTTTCTGATATTGAATGGGCAATAAAAGAACTCAATCAAACTCTTGAAAAAATCAAAAAGCAAAATTCTTCAAATTCTTAGGCAGAGATAAATATTTTGAAATAGTAATCATTACATGTCTATCAAAATTGGGTTAATTGGTAAAACCAATACCGGAAAGACAACTTTTTTTAATTCTGCTACTCTATCTTCTGAAGAAATTTCATCATACCCCTTTACTACAAAATCTCCTGTATCTGGAGTGGCACATGCAATTTCTCTTTGTGTGCATCCTGAATTTAAAATTCAAGATAATCCAAATAATTCAAAATGCTTGGATGGATGGAGATACATTCCAATTGAATTGATTGACTTACCTGGTTTGATTAAAGATGCCTGGAAAGGTAAGGGCCTTGGAAATCAATTTTTATCTATTGCTGCACAATCAGATGCATTACTTCATGTTGTTGATGCCTCTGGTGGCATTGATTCAAGTGGAAAAATTACTGAAGTTGGAACTGGGGATCCTATTTCTGATTTTGCAGATATTGAAGAAGAATTAGTAATGTGGTATCATAAAATTTTGGAAGGAAATAGGGATAAAATATCAAAATTGATTGAAACTGGTACTGACATTGTAGATGCAATTACTGATCTTTATCGGGGCATTGGTGTGAACAAGATCCACGTTAAAGACGCTCTTTTAAAAACAGGCCTTGAAGAAAAGAATTTTAATGATTTTGATATGATTGATAGTAAAAAATTTACATCGCATCTAAGAAAAATCTCAAAGCCTACGTTAATTGTAGCAAACAAAGTTGATGTTGAGGGAGCTGACAAAAACTTTGATAGGTTAAGAGAGCGTTACAACGATTCAATAGTGATCCCTGTAAGTGGTGACAGTGAATTTAGTTTAAGGCGTGCAGAACAAAAAGGACTGATAAAATATTCTCCCGGTTCAGAACAATTTAAAATTATCCGATCTGATGAACTTAATGAAAAACAGATCAATGCGTTGGATTTTATTAAAAAAGGAATTATGGGCGAATACATGCGGACAGGTGTTCAATTTGCAATTAATGTTGCAGTTTTCAAACTATTGAAGATGAATTCGATTTATCCAGTTGCGGATGAAAAAAATTTATCTGACAAAAAGGGCCGTGTATTGCCTGATTTAATTTTACTAAAAGACGGGGCTACAATTAATGATCTTGCAAAAGAGATTCATTCTGATTTAACTAAGGGACTTCTTTATGGAAAAGACTTGAGGTATAAGTTGAGACTTCCTGTAGATTATCAACTGAGGGATAGAGATGTTGTGTCTTTGGTCAGTGCTGTACAAAAATAATTTTATCTAGTGCATTAACTTCTTTAATTTACTCAAAACAACGTTTGTTATTTCTAATAATTATTCATACCTGAATCTTCTACAAAATTTCTTTTCATATTGTGTGATTTCTAAAAACAACCGTGACCAATTGTATGTCATATCATATAACGAGGGAATTTTTTGAGCCTATGCAAATTTTTTCTCTATATTTGTAAATGATTTGTTTGAAACTTTCAAATTAGTAAATTCTTCAGGTTGGATTATTTTTGCAAGAATTTCTATCCCTTCTACAGTTCGTATGCTGGGTTTGCTAAAAAATGAATTTGCATCTACAGCAAAAACTTGGTTATTTTTAACGGCGTTTAGTGAATTCCATGATTCATTCTTTTTTAAAATTTTACCATACTCTGTTATTGTCCTATGTGTGTCAAATCCACATGGCATTAAGATGATTATGTCTGGGTCTGATTTGATGATTTCATCTATATCTAATCGTCGAGAATGTTCTCCTGTTTTACTTATCATGTTTATTCCTCCTGCAATTTGTATCATTTCTGGAATCCAATGCCCTGCAGTAAAAAATGGTTCGAGCCATTCTATTGCCAGTACTTTTGGATGTTTATTGTTGTGACTTTTTTCAATAATTTTAATTCTTTTTTCAAGTGATTCGATAATTTCACTTGCTCTATTTTTCTTTCCTAATTTTTTACCCAACTCTGTAACTGAAATCATGATTTCACTAATGTTATGTGGATTCATTGAATATAATATCGGCTTTTTTTGAAGAATTTTTACTGCTTTATTCACTTGACTAGTATATGCTGCACAAACTTCACACGTTTCTTGTGAAATAATCAGATCAGGATTTGCATCTATTAGGTTATTCTCATGCAATACAAAAATATCTTTTCCGTCTTTTAATAACTGACAAGTTACTGTGTCTATCTCTTTACTGGTTAGTTCATCTGAATTTATTACTGAACTGATCATTTGTGGTTTTAACATTGCATCTTGTGGATATTTACATTCATGAGTGACTCCATACAGATCATCTTGTACTCCAAATTCATAAAGCAGTTCAGTTGCACTTGGTAAAAAGGAGACAATTCTTTTTACTGACACGTTTCTTTGTTTAGAAATTATCTCTTAAACATCATTCGTTGACAACCCATTAATTTTCGCAATTAGGCAACTTAATAGGCATATTTTAGGCATGATTTACAATGTCTTCTGATTCTCAAGAAATTCGACGTTCGATATTGGCTAAATGGAATGAAACACTTTCAAAACATGGGAATCTGTTTTCTTCTGATTCTATAAGCGGTACAAGTCCGCCATCTGTTTTTGTAGGTTCTTATAATTATCCTAAAGTCTTTGTTGGCCCAATGGTTCCGCCAATTCATGGTGATACGAGCTTGCTTGATAGCCCTGAAAAATGGATAGGTAAGTCATTGGAAGACATAGTTAATTTTAGATTGAATTTAGTACGTGGCATACAAAAAATTCCAATTGATCAAACTGATGGACGTTACATTGAAAATCTTCAAGAAGTTGCCATGTCTTCAAAACCCCTTGACTCTGACTTGATATTTAAAAAATCTCCGTCATCTAATATTTCCATTGATGGTGAAAGTGCACCATTTGGTCCTATTGGGGAAATAAAATCTGCAAAATTTTCAGGAACAACTTCTGTAAAATCCATTGAAAAAACATACTATGACAAAGACTTGAAAGCTCAAGATGCGGTTTTAAATTTATACCATTCTGGAATTGAAATTTCAAAAATTCAAAAATGTTTTAGCATTGGGATGATAGGACAGAAAAGAAAACTAGTTCCAACTAAATGGAGTATAACTGCAACTGATGATATAATTTGCAAATCCCTCACTGGTGAAATTTTAGATAATAGTTTAATTGATTCTTGTAGAGTTTTTTCTTATGCACACTTGGGAAATGTTTTCAGCATTATTTTATTTCCTCATAGATGGATCTATGAGATGATTGAAGCATGGTTTTCCAATGGTGTTTTGGGGTTTGGTTCTGACTATGAGGATGCACGCGGTATTGATCATTCTCCTGCAATAGCTGGTGCTTATTTTGCTGCTAAATTGGGAGTCTTGGAATATTTGGTTGAAAAGAAAATTCAAGCAGGAGTTGTTATTTTACGGGAAATTAGACCAGAATATACTGTTCCTGTAGGTGTATGGCAAATTCGTGAAGGAATTCGTGAAGCTATGAAACAAAATCCGATAATTTCTGATAATTTTGATGCTGCTTTGTTATTGGCTTCAAGTAAAATGAGCATTAGTAAATCTGAATGGCTTGCACATGGGAACATTCTTGAATTGATGAGACAAAAAGTACTCTCTGATTTTTTTTGATTATATTTTTGTTCTTTTTAAATGATAGTGAATAAATCTTAGATTTTTAATAAAAAAATGAAACTATGGGTGATAAAATTCTTGAAAACAAATTATTCCAATTATGCTGTTTGGAACTCTAAAAATTTACTCTTGTATTTTTTTAATCTGCCTTTTTTGATCTCTTTTTTTCTTAATTAGACTGAACATGATCATTCCAACATTGATAATTGAAATAATCTCAATTAAATCAACTCCATACAAGAACCAATCAATGACGGGGTGAACTCTAGATACAATTCCTGCTTCTAACATAATGTCTGCATTCCACACCATGTGCGGAATCTGAATGAATTGTATTATTGCAATTAGTATTATGCTTCCTAATATTTTATTTTCATACCATTCCCAAAATTTACTCCATGCGTTCATGGATTTCATTTGTTTTTAATTGTATTAAACACTGTGAAAATTAGATTCGACTAATTAGATTCACCTAATTTTTTTAGGCATAACAATGATTAGTATGTCCTAATTAGCATGCCCTAATTTTTGATTTTCAGCTTTGATTTTTTCTTTTCGCATCCAAATTGTTTTTTCTTTGTGATCAATTAATTCAATATTCATTTCGTTTAGTTTATCTCGAATTTTATCTGCATCCTCAAATTGTTTTTCTTTTCTAAATTGTTCTCTGTTCCTGATTAATTCGTCGATTTTTTGTTTTTCATCTTCAGTTATATCTGGAATCTTTAATCCCAAAATTCCCAGCATTCTTTTTAATTCAATTTTAATGATTTGGGCATTCTCTTTTCCGAGTCTTTCATCGGCTGCCAATCTATTGGTTTCTTTGACTAGTTGAAAAAATGCCGATAATGCAAGATGTGTGTTTAAGTCGCCTTCTAATGCATTCTTAAAT
>JAOTSS010000009.1 GCA_029864805.1 Candidatus Nitrosopumilus sp.
ATCCCGAGACAAGTTATTCTTTCGTAAGATGAAGGTCGGCAGCAGAATACTGCGTTGATAGGAAGGTGGTGTAGATCACAAGCTTCGGCGAGTGGTGAGCCAGCCTTTACTAATAGACCAACACATCGGTTCAGCCACTTACATAGAGACTATGCGCGATGAATCATTTTCATTCATCTAAATATACACGACTTGTACGATGATTTTATTTTAAATCATTTCTAGCGTAAGCTAGGGATTTTATTTTTGATCGTGTTTGCTATTTTTTGTTTTAGGCATATGCGAGCGTAAAAACAGGTAAAATCATGTAATTTTCTTATGCTTTTTTGCCAAATTTGTGATCGATTATCGATTCAAATTTGCTTGGCAGCACAACGTGCATGGGGTTATAGTTAGTGTTGTAAATTTAGCACCCACGTGGAAAAAAAATTCAAGAGATCATGAAGAAAATCTGCAAAATATTTTCAATCTTGCATTTATGAGGTCAGAATCCCACAATAATTTTCCTTGAATGTGTGATTTAATTCAGAAATATTTTATGTATGCTCTCTTTGGTAATGTGAATTTTGTAAATATCATCATTTTTTATGACAAATATTCTATCATGCATCAAAAACAACTCAATCATATCAGTAATATCCGAATTCATAAGATCACTTGATTTGTAGGGACAAAACATCAATCCCGGTAATCGTGATTGGTCGTATGTCTCTTCAATCTCCATTGCTTTTGTAAAAGAATTGTTTGCAATATCAGTAATGACAAAGTCAACGCAACACAGGGGTTTTTTCTTTGACTCTTTTACAATATTTTGGATTACCTTTGCACAATATTTTGAGTCATCAGTACCACTTGGTTTGTATGGCTTTACTGTACCATTATACCAGTTGAGCTTAGACAGAGTTTTCTCTGTGTGGTGTTTTGGTGGGGCTGCAAAAGATTTGAACCACTCAGCATCATTTGTCATTCTGTCTAATCCTCTTAGAAAATTATCCATTGACTTTTCATCAGAATAAATCAAGAGATCATGAACATGAGGAATATCCGTCTTTTTGTGTAACCATTGTTCCACTGCATCTTTTACTATGGAATTAATTGAAACTCCCATTTGGTCTGCTTTTTTGCCTAGATCAGAATGAGTAGAGTCATCAAATCCTCTGATTAGAATGTCTTTTGTCAATGATATCATTGTTTGTCTTCAATATATAAATGATGATATCATGATATCAAATATAGTAATATTATTATATGCTATCATGATATCATTAATATGAAAAATCAAATAACAATGGAACAAAAATTAGCAGATTGGGAGTCGTCCTTTTATTCGACTGATGATTTGCAAAACTATGATGTTCTCAGGGGTCTAATTGAAGGGTTGAGAACCAAGATTGGAGTCCTTACTCCAGGAGTGGCATAGAGATGTCTCAGACTACTGCCAAAATAGTAAATGGTGTTAATGTAACACAGCTATTTGAGACAATAGAGAACGTCAAGGAAAACAAAGAGATTGCAAAGTTCAACTTTAGGGCAAAAAACAAATGGGTAGATGGCACTGAGAATCACACAACTATCAATGATTTTTATGGTGCATGCAAGACACATACAAGGAAAAAGCCCCATGTGTTTGTCAAAGACGAACCCCAAATCCTTTTAGGAAACGACAACGGTGCAAATCCAGTAGAGTATCTCTTGGCAGGACTAGCAGGATGCGTTACAACCAGTCTTATTGCACATGCTTCAGCTAGAGGAATAAAGATTGACTCTGTTGAATCTACACTTGAAGGAGATATTGATCTTCAAGGATTACTACAGACAGACAAGACTGTAAATCCCGGATATGATGGGATAAACATCAAATTTAAGATTGAGTCTGACGCATCCGAAGAAACACTGCAAGAACTAATTGAACTTGCAAAAAATGTTTCGCCTGTTGCAAACACAATCTCAAAACCAACTCCGATCAATGTAAGTTTGGCATAATGCCAAATTTCATTTTCTTATTTTATCTCGTATCTCTGACGCTTGCTGTTATTTCTAACATCCATTCTTTTTGGCCCATTCCCTGTTGCTAAATTCTGAATTGTCACAAAACCATTCACTAATATTCCCGTATTCTGATTCAGCCAACTCCTCGTTGAGATTCAACCCATTGCAATAAACTACACCTAACGGTGTACCCATAATTCCCACTCCACCATAATATCTGTCTAGAGGTTGCAAATCATCTTGGTCAAATAGAACATCAGATCCTACAGGGCAAAGTACTTCAATGAATTTTTTTGCCTCCGTACCTCCTCCTTCATCTAAATTTGGAGCAGGTAGAAATGCCAGTCGAACTGAACCACCATTAATCCGTATGGTGTTGCCATCAACTATTTCAGTTACACTTCCAGTGAAACATCTTGAATTAAATGATAAGGAACAGTTTTCAGGATTTTCTTTGTTTTTAACAAACAGATCTTCTAACATCTTTCCATTTGAATCCACATGTTTCACATACCAAATATCATCAACGTATCCAATCCAAATTTCAGTTGAATCATTTAGTTCATAGATGTAGATGTGGATTCCACTTCCTATGTCATCATGTGGATCTCCAAACTTGGAAAATATAACATCCATGTCATATGGCTCAGATAAGGCATTTTTGAAATCATCTAACGTGGGAGTGATTCTATCCATGTACGATGATGTTGCATCTTTTGGGTCTAGGAACACATCCCTTGACTGGACCAGTTTTATGATGTCGCTTGTCCATCCTCGCTTAATCAACTCAAAAACGGTTTCATCTTGTACACATGCGGGAGTTCCATCGTACTTCTGGGTAATCTGGAGGTTTACATTACATTTGATTTCAGAAAACAAAATTCCTGAGTTGAATTGTTTGCGCGGCGATAATTCTTCCAAGTTTACACTTACTAGGAGATGATACCAGTCTGTTCTTTTTACAAATCCTGCTTGTGGATTCACATTTTCACTAAAAGCAGGTTCATCAAAACCAACAAAAAATGCCTCTTTTTTTCCATCAGCAAACGTTACAAAAGTGTCGGTTTGCAAAGGAGGTTCATGAATATGTGGTCTAAATATTACGCCTTGAAAAATAATTTTTCCAGGGTCCGAATTTAATGCAAGAGGCTCAGACACATAGTATAGCTTGTCGTTGATCTTTTCAATTTGATATGGCGGATTATCAACGGAATTAACAAACGAACCCGAGATGTGAATGCTGTGTTGGCCTTTTCCAGAATAAAACACAACAAGGTATTTTCCAGACTCGTTTTCCAATATCTGGCCTTCCATGGGTTTCTCATCAAAGGTAATTTCGTATGGGCCTTCAAGCAAGTCCCCTATGTTTATTGCAAGAAAACTTCTAAATTCATTTGGTTCTGTAAAATTTATCTGAAGTGACTTGAATGACTTGTCTGCAATTAGCGAAGTGACAGTTGAGGGTGTAGTGATTTTGGGAAAGATTGAAGAGTTGTCTTCCAGTCTAAGTTCTACCTGAAAGTTCTTCTTGAAAAATATCTCATCAAGATCAATTGGAATGGCGTTAATGGCAGTCAGACTTTTTGCAGACTCTTCAAATTCATTGATGTATTTAGCGTAGTTTTCTTCAGATGCAAATATTCCATAGCTGATATATCTTTCACCTGCATTTACAAAATAGAACTTGCCAATGCGTTTTATTGGCTCTGGGTAGTCTGGCGGATACTCTCTTTCTTTTTCTATAGTACTCGTTAGAACCTGCATGTATGCTAGTTTTTCTATTTTCATGTTCATGTCGTATCCTTGAAATGCGGCATAGATGTCTCCTGTAAGGGGGACAGGAGTTGCAAGAAAACTTGTTGGGTGATTGTCAAGTAATAGTCCTGCAGGTGATGTGTCAACGGATGGACAGCACGGTTCATTAAAAGACAGTTCGGGATGGGCCTGAATGTTTATTATTTTTCCAACATTTGGATTGTCAATCTCTGTCAAGAATCCCCTCATAGAGTCAGGTAATGTGATGCCAAATCCAAATTCTTCATTTTCATACCTTCCTTCAATTATTGCATATCCTGGAGGTAGGATGTGTTTTGGGACATCATCATTGTCCGTAGTTTTGTTTGATACCGGTGCAAACTCAAATGCAAAAGTGTCACTTTCATGTTTTACTATTAGGAGATAAGATTGATCTTCCTTGTAATACTCTAGTTTTGGAAAGTTTAGCAAGAATAGCGTCATTTCATTAGGACCAGGAAGTAGTCCCTCCTGAGAATAATACAAAATCTTTCCTGTCTCCATCTCCTCGATGGTTACTGCCACCTCAAATACGTCCTGTTCATCATTTGGAACTCCATGGGTCGTTATGATAGCATCAAATGATTCGTCTATCAAAGGGTTTTTTGGCGCATCAAATGTCACTGATTCCAGTTCTGCAAATACAGGAATTGCACATCCGATTAACCCTAAGAAGACAATCACAAGAAAATATTTCATAGCTGATTAAACGCCAAGCAAGAGGTTGATAAATAATTCTAATCTTTTGCTCTTGATATTCATAGCACGTACAATCCACAAATCAGAATTAATTGTCACGATCGAGCAATCTTTCGACAGTCTCGGGAAAATCTCCGAATTGATACCGAATTGATAGGAATAATCGATCAGACTCTCGGAAAGTTTCGGAACATTTTACCGAATTGATAATTGTTGTTCCCGAATTGATACCGAATTGATAAAAAATAGAGGAAACATAGTTGTTTTCTCCAATACTGGTATCTAATCTCAACGGCGTATTCCTTTTTGTTTTTGTAGTGCTTGTAGTACTTGTATAACAATGCTCCTCCAAATATGGCGCCCAAAACAATTCCTAAAATCAATAATGCCATCTTCTATCCAAAAATATGCCATTCATAAACTGTAATTTAATTTACAAGGTTTATAAAAATAAATTTAATCAAGGTTTTGTTTTTTATGATCATCACTTTCATTCTCGTCAATCATAGATTGAATTCTGCCTGCTAGCGCATGAAGATCAACATCGGGTTCTGCAAAAACCAAAAGAAGGTAATTGCATATGTTTATTGTTAGAATGGATACTTTTTCCCTTTGTATGGTAGAATACTTGAAGGCACCAAAGGAATCGTCAAAGTCTCTTCTAAAATTTGACTCTAAAGCAAACTTCATGTACATCGACCTCCTTACTTCATCATTTTCATATGGAGTGACTCCGTCTTTGAATCCTCCCACATACAAATTTCCAAAATTACTAATCAGGCCTGCAAACCTGACATTCTCAAGTTCTAAAACGTTGTCACATAACCCCTGCATCGAAGAATGGATTTCCTCTTTAAGAATACTCATTATTCTATTGATTCTTTTTTGAAATTTAAAGAATCAAACCAAAGTATGCTAGTGCCAATTTTTCCAGAAAGCAGATTCCTTGACAACTATCGATGAAACATGATTAGTGAAAAAATTAGAAAAGGTTTTCAAAACTTAAGGCCAGAAACAAGTGTATCCTGGCGAGAGTTTTGCTCTGATTCCAATGCAGGGGAGGCAATTTTGGTCTCAGCGTTTAGTTTAAGGCCTGAAACTGTTGTAATCAGGTGACAACCAAACCTTTCACAGTATTTTTGCCACCATGATATTTAACTAGTGATGAATATTATGTCTAGTGCCAAAATAATCATCATGCAGGATATTCTAATATCTTAATAAAATCAAAATAAATCATGACTGATATAATATGGGGAAATGGTTCCAAAGTATTATCTGCCAATTCTTTTCTCCTTAATGTGACTCATAGAAAAGATGGAAACAAGCAAGATTATTCAGACTCTGAAAAGATAATCATGACATCAGCTGATCTACCGGGATTGCCTCAAAATCAAAGTGATTGGGATAAGGAATCGTTGAAAACCTGTGTGATTGATGCATTTCTCAAATGTGAGGTGGAACAAAGAAATGAATCAGGGATTGTTTTGGCAAAAGTGTCCCACTCAGGGGTTGGTGGATACTAGTGTGGGAACCATTAGTGTTAAGATATTCACAACTCAATAAAATCAATTTAGAATCCATTCTGTCAGACAAAATTCCTGCAATAGTAATTCGTAATTTTTACGATGAAGAAAATTGCCAAATGATAGCAAGTAGAATAAAAAATTACAAACAGAGTGATTTTCAAAATGGAAAATTAAAACACATAGGTCCTTTCCTAATGTCTCACACAACTAACAAGAAAAAATACTTTGAGGATGCAAAGGATGCTCAAAGAGAATTTGAGAAAATCTTTGATGGGATAAAAAACCCAATAATGCAAATCTATGAATCCATTAGTAGCAAGTTTCCAAACCACTCGATTTCTCTTGCCAAGGAATTTCAAAATGACTATTCTCCAGCTATAATTCGAATACATGAAAAAGGAAAATCTATCCCAGTCCATAAGGACAATGTCAGATATGAAGGAAAAGAATATGCATTGTCAGACATAGACTGTCAATTATCCTGCATACTTCATCTGCAAGAATCAGAGAGTGGAGGAGATTTAGTTATGTACAACAAACAGTGGAAAAAAGATGATGAGAGGTTTCGAAATATTGATTTTGGCTATTCATCAAGATTGATTGACTCCAGTGAAGCCTGCAAGATGTCCCACTTTAGCGCAGGGGATTTAGTCGTTATGAATCCTAACTATTATCACAAAGTCACAGAAATAACTGGCAATACTCCGAGGTTTACTCTCGGTATATTTTTGGGATTCTATAGGAAAGATTGTAAAATTGTTGCATGGGCTTAAAATCTTGTAGTTTTCATTAATTTAATTCACTTTTTTATTTATTGTGAAAAAATCATCTTTTTATTTTACAGTTCCACGTGGGTCAAAATAAAAAAATTAGGAATTTGCAGTTGCCCTTAGCATCCACACCATCTTCTCATGGCTTTCCATCAAACCAGTAAGAAAGTCACTTGTACCTGCATCATGAAAACTTTCAGCAGACTTTTCTACATCCACTCTCAAATTCCTGATAACTGTCTCATGATCTGCAATCAGGTTAGAAAGCATCTCCTTATCTGATGGGTATTGTCCGGGATGTTCAGGTAATCTGGCGTGTGACTTTAGTTCATCAAGTGTTCCTATGGCTTTGCCGCCAAGCTGTCTTACCCTTTCTGCAATATCGTCGATAAACACTTCAATTTCGCCATACTGTCCTTCAAAGAACTTGTGGTAGTCATTAAAATGAGGTCCGGTTACGTTCCAGTGGTAGTTTCTTGTTTTGGTGTACAGTGCATATTCGTCTGCAAGATGTAGTGTGAGAATGTTTACTAGCCCTTCACGATCTTGTTCTGCAATTCCTATGTTTAGATTTTTTTCTAATGTTGTATCTGTTGTTTGTGCCATTATACAATGCATGTTCATTATCAAATATTAACAATTTCATTTTCCAACCACAATTTTATTTCTAAAGAGAATCACAGGTAAAACTGAAAACATGAGAACCAACATTGCAATGATTTGAAATTCTGGAACTGCTCTTGTCAGTGTCATCATTTCAAAATTGCCATCTCTCACATATACTAGCGATAAACCATCAGGACTGATTACAAAAGAATCAGGTCTGTCATTGTTATACTGCAAAATCATTTCATGGTATGCGCCATCTGAACTGATAAGATGAAGTGTTCCTCCAGGAGCTCCACGACCGCAAGAATTGACAGTGTAAATAATCATGTCTCCATTAGGAGTCCATTTTGAAGGATAGCCGCACTTTACTTGACTATTTGGAATTTCTATTACCTCTCCTTGTGCAGGATAATATGCTAAAACTCTGTTTGCCCATCCATAGTCAGATTCGATTGTCTTGTGAAATAGAATCTTTTTTCCATCAGGACTGATATCAAAATGCTGACCTTCAAAATTATGAATCAGTGCATGTGCATTGTCTACGCTGCTTTGATCTCCGTTTCCAATATCAAGTAAGATATTTCCCTCTTCAGACGGATCATCATAGTATGTTTCTCTGTCTATTGATACCGCAATTGAATACTTTGAAGGGTCCTCATCATGATAATGATAATAGTCAAAATGAATCCACTCTGAAAAATTTGTTAATTTTACAACATGGGATGTTTCAATATGGTATTGAAACAGTCCATCATCAGTTACAAAATGAATGTATTTTCCATCAGGAGAAAATTTTGCTAATCCAATCTTCTCATCAGTTTCCAAAAGCATTGGAATATTCAAAGTTGTAATTTCAGAGTCATCAGGAGACATTATTGCAAGATAGTGGACACTAGAATCGCTATTTTTGGGCAGATAGTATGTAAACAAAATAGATTTGCCATCACCACTCCAATCCAAAATATACACACTTCTCATAGGATTGGGGATTGGAATTTTCTCAACTGTTCCTTGAAAGAGAGGTTCTTTTGCAAGATATGTTATTGAATGACTACGTGTCTCATACAGGATTTCATTTTCCATCCATAATGCTTTCACATAAACAGACCATTCTCCAGGAACATGTGTCGACAGTCTATTGATAAAGTTTGTACAGGATTTCTTTTCTGGATTAGATGAAGTCATGAATTCTTCCCCATCAGGACTTGTGTAAAATGCTTTAATCTCTACAGAATGCTCTTCTAGAATATCTTCATCATATGGATCCAAATATACGGACTCACTGTCATTTGATTCTTTGAGAAAATCAGAACACAAAACTCCATTCAGATGAGCAGGTAAAGGGGATATGACCTCAGAATCTTCCATCCAAAGATCAAATTTTTCTTTTATTTTTACTACATCATCAGGCAGGTGGCCAACAAAAAAATCTGAGTCAAGATGTCTTCTTTTGTCTACAATCATCTCCACTGTATATTCGCCTACCTGAAAATCATTCAAAATGTCAAATGAGAATTCCATTTTTCCTTCATTGTCTGAACGATGGTAGTCTTCATGAATAATCTCATTTTCTGGATTTTTAATCACTACATGAAATTCAGAATTTGGTGCAGGAAAATGTTCATTTGTTTCTTCTTTGTAAAATGACGAATGGCCTACAACATAGATAGTATCACCCAGATGATACTTTCGGTCTTCTTGCATATGTTCATTGAAAAAATCAAAGTCTGCTTCAAAATAGAATTCTTCTGCAAATGAATCAAGGACAGAAAAGCTCAAGAGAATTCCAATTCCAATCATTATCAAAACTCTATCTTTCATTTCTTAGAACTATCCCTCAATTATTATTGGAATATCAAACGGAATCAACTGCTCTGCCCTATCTTGATAATATTGTTTGGCATCAGGCAACATGTCATAAACAGCCGATCTTAAACTAACTTTCAGAGCATGTTCTGCATTGCCTACCACCATACCTGACACAGGAATCTCAGAATTTGCCAAAATTGCTCTACCCATGCGTAATCGGTCTTCTAATAACAAGTCATCAAGGTCATCAGCCAAAACTACTATTTCACCTCCAGCGTGCGAATCCCACCATAATGGATTCTCAGGAGTTGGCGCTTTTCGTGCATCCCATTCATAAATTCCTGGTTTATCAAAAACCACTTGACCATTTTCAAAAGGAAGTATTGTAGGTCCAATCCATGCTAGTTCCTGCTCTCTGGTAATCTCACCAGTACCTGATTCTTGTATGCGTATAGTTTCAGGAGTACGATTAACGAAATCCACCGTATTGTTTCTAATGTGAATTATCAAATCAGATGGTTCTACTCTGGATTCATTCCCATCTTCAGGAAGAACATGTATTGTTTGAGGATAGCTAAGTATGTCTACAAGATGCAATTCTTCGGTAGTGTCAAAAAATGATAGTTGGGTTATGGAATAATAATTGACGCGGTTAGAATGAGCAGAAGCATCAATGAGATAAGAATCCCCCTCTGTTGCATTAATCACAGCAGTAAATCCAACATGAGGAGGCAGGGATGTTAAGGAATATCCTTGATGGACATCAAAATCATCATGAATATTAATAATTCCTACATGATTCATTACTCGTGTAATCTCGTTCTTGACTAACAGTCTTCCAAGTTCTTCATAAAACTCGTCTTTGTAAATTTCATAGTTGGCCTCTAGTTCCCAGTCCAAAGCATCTTGCCATTGCTGTACGTTTTTGCCAAGATAGGTATCATCAATTACCTGAGTTGTTTTGTAATATTTTAGAGACTCGTGATTCGGGTTTACAAATTTTGTAGAACCATGACTGAATATTTCCGGAGTATCAGAAAGAGTATAGACAGGATCTGATCCTAAAGGCATAGTATTATCTAGAGCAATTGGAATATCATGTGAAAAATCATCATCAAATGTAATTTTGTTAATAGTTGGATATACAATAACGCCCATCAAGAATACAGTTATCGAAATTCCAGTAATTATCAAAACCCTACTTTTCATTTTCTCACTCTAACTAGGAAATTCCATCCATGGTTGTGGTTCTCCAACTAACTTTTCTTGCTGACATGTATAATAGCCCCATTCCTTTTTGGATTCATCCTTGAGATTTGATGTAATAATTCTATACTCGCCAGGAATTGAGCATGTTTCATGGGGTTCAAATATTCCTGGCATAGGCCATGCGTTCATAATCAAATATCCATCTGAATCAGAATCTATAGGAATACATTCTTCGTCAGGTTTTTGCCATTCGCTGATTTTTTCTATGGATTCATAGTTCTCATAGGGTCTAAGATACACCTCAACTTTAGGAGACGTACATTCTTGAGATTGGTATCCCCACTCTACAAGAATAAAATTAATCAAATCATCCTTTTCATAATTTTGTTTCTTTAAGTAAAGAAACTGTTCTAGAAAGTATCCCGTCTCAAACTCATTTCGGTAATCATTAATGGCATCAATGTGATATGTACGATCTCTATAATCAGTCATCATTATTTCTTGGACGTGAAGTTTTGCTTGTCGTTGTTTCTCTGATGTTTCGGATTCAGGCATTAGTTCTGGTTCAGGTTCTGATTTAGCATCTAGTTCATTTTGTTGTAGATAACGTTCTACTTTTTCTTGAACCATTTCATCACAATAGGTCTGGTTTCCAAGCTTTTTACAACCCATCTTTGCAAGTTGTATGTCAGTAATTTGTGATTTTGTCAGTCCATAAAACGTAGATTCTATGGCCCAACCCCTTTGCATCAGTTTTGTCTTGGTTTCAGGTTTGACACATGCAGGAGAATTATCATGTTTTAGAATTAGAACAAAGTTTTCTCTGCATTGAATTTCATCAAAAATAACTCCAGACTTTAACTGTTTTAATGGATACAGATGTTTGTCTGGAAAATCAATTTCAAATTCCAGCGTCTTATGGATAAATCCAGTACGTTGCATTTGATTGGCATGTTCAAGTTTTACTTTGTATGCTCCACCTTTAGTGATATTGTACGATTGATGAGTTGTGTCAAATTCATAAACAAAATCTTGTCGTGCAAACCATAAAGTAGAATCAACTTGCTTAGAGTGCGAATCCACAACATCTACATAAAATCTTAGATTTTCTGGCTTGCCCTCATAATCTAAAAGCCATGCATGAATGGTAAAAGAATCACCATAAGTTATTTTTGTACTGGGTAATAGTTCGACTTCTGGCACAAATTGTGAGTTACATCGGTAATGGCCTCCTGCGAAATCTGGGATTTCCCCTTTCAGGTAATAATACTGCCATACATTGAAATTCTCAGAAGACTGTGACTCCCATTCAGATAGCCTGTTTGCCTCAAATGCATCAATCATTTCAGATTTTTTTGATTCCATGAATGACTTGCCCTTGTAGTCATAGTACTTCATCCATGTCTTGACATCATCAGAATCATAGCATCCATTAATCAGGTTGTCAAGGCATGGTGCTTGTGGCCAGTCCTCGTTGATAAAACACTGAGCAAATGATTGTTGCATGACAAGCGGTGATGCTGCAAAACTAGCAATGACAAAAAACATCACAACATAATTCATTATTCAACTAGACGACATATCATAACTTGATAAGTTCTTCTGATGTTTTGTAGAGGAAACTCTTGGGTTTTAAAAACCCTAAAAGTGACTAGTCCTCGTAAAAAATCCAGGACAGTCCCTGTACATCTTCCCAACTTGATTTGTTTTGATTATCTTGATTGCTCATGTATGGTATTTGCAAAATTTGAATAAAAGCAACACGAATGATTCGTTCATCTTATTCATCAGGTGATTTATGTCAATTGACAAAAGATAATTTGAAAAGGATGGGCAAAAGTTGGCCCACCCTTTGGACGGTATATGGTCGGTTGGTTAAACGGTTAGATAATGACTCCTTCCGCAGAATCCTAAATTGGGATTCGCAAAGTTCGCATAAAAGAGAAACGTATCATTCCTCAGAATGATCTAAATACTATTTCTGATTGATTACTAATAATCTGATCTGTCACCTTACTTGGTCTGGTTTGTGATTTGTCTATACTGGACACAATATTTTCCTGAGTTGCATCCTCTTCAAGATTATTTCCTTTTGACAAAAGCAGATGAAGATAGAAATAAAAAGTGATTAGTCAATTCTTTGAGATTCTGAAATCTTCCAGCAATGATCATAAGTGAACAAATCAACTCCTCCGAGCCTATCAATCCATTTAGGAACTACTTCATCAGTACATTGTTGTGTGATAGCATCAGCATAGATTTGGAAAACTAACCAGGGATTAGAGAATCCAAATTCTTGTCCTATTGCCATAAAAGATACTTCTTGATTTGCCTTACCTGCACTGGCTTGAATGTCCTGAAAATATTCTTTTTGAATTTGCACATCTTCAGGAGTTCCTAGACGTGTAAGATGTCCACCAATGAATATGTCAAAATCATATTCTAGAACTTTGTCATGTGCTGCAATAAATTCGGGTACATCTTGTGCCATTGCTAGATCCTTGAACGGAGTCCATCCAGGAAATATTATGTCAACTAACATCAGAACTTTTTGATTTGGTGCATAGATGAAGATGTTTCCTGGTTCATGCATTGGTCCATAATATGCTAATTCTAATTTTTGATTTCCAACTTCTAGCGTATACTTATCTTCAAAAGTAATGGAAGGAACTGGTCTGTTTGGATCATTTCTTTTTACTAGTGTGTTTGCTGCATCTTGATGTGCAATGTAAATTGCATCATCAGGAAAAATACCAATTGAACCAACATGATCACTATGAGTATGACTGTATATTACATGAGTGACTGGTTCATTTGTAACTTCTTCAATTGCCTTAAGATAATTTTCTCCAAGGGTTCTAGGACCATCAATCACAATAACTCCTTGACCAGTTGTCATGAACATTGTATTATAAGCACCATCAGTGACCCAGTATAATCCCTCTTGAATCTCTTCAACTAAATATCCTTTTGAAAAATCAATTTGAGGACCATATGCAGTTTCAGGTAATGATGCAGATGATCTCAACTTCTCAGGGTGAATTTGAACCATTGATGACAAATCTTGTAGACTGTTAGAACTTTCCAACATAGTTCCCCATCCACGTTCAACCAAAGTGACTGCCGTAGAAGGTGTAACACAAGCAATTTTACCTTGATAATTTTCAATCCAAACTTTATCAATACAAATTTCATTATGTTCAACCGCAAAAACATTGGCAGTAACGCCCATTGTCCCTATAACTAAAAAACTAAAAAGAGATAAGAAAATAATTTTCATTTACCTAGAAATAATTTCATAATTTAAAAGTGTTAATGTCTTAGATTATGTTATGGATTTAAGATATCCGCTACACGTTGTGCTGGGGTTAGGACAGAGCAGAAGATTTTGCACTTTCTAAAATGGTTTAAAGATTATTCAAGGCGTTAATTGTTGCCTGTTGTCTATGCACAAAGATTTTTTTGAGTTTATCTAGGGCATACCATTCAAACATTTTTCCAATAAACCCATACTGTAGTTCAAATTCAATCTCATCTTTTACCTTGGTCTGATTTTCGTTTATCTTATGAAAAACATGAGTGTGCTTCCAGTGTTTGAATATCGTGTTGCTCATTTCATCGACATATGTGTATGGTTTACAGGTAGTGATCTTAGTTTTCCAGGTCATTCTGGTCAGCAACTTGCTTGAAAAATGGGCAGTTTGTCCCAGTGTTATTTTGTTACTGCTTGTTTCTATTATCTTAAAATCCAATCTTTTAGGGGTGATTATTTCTAAATGGTGTAAATCAGTATAGAAATTCCATACCTTGTCAATATGGGCATCCACAACAAAAGAATGGTGAAAGGTTTTCAACGGTATTGAAATCTTATGCTCATAATATATCTCCAAAAGATAATTGTCTTGAGATAAGATCTAGTTTGTACTCTGCAAGATTTTATTCTATTTTTAGTTCAATTGAATATCAAATGGATTATTGATTTTATGATATGTAGAAAATCCTAACGCCAATCATCTATGACGTACCGATCTGCAATATTATAAGCATCATTATTTGGCTTGTTATTTCCAACTTGATATTTTTTCCACAAACACCTCAATCGTAACTCTTTGCCAAAAAGAATGAATTTAAGAATATTGTTAAAGTCTAGGTAGATTTCCTGATTTGTCTAAATTTGATTTGCAAACTTTACAATAAAGTCTAACTTCTGTTGACAGAAACTCTGCCCCACAATTTTTACAAGTATAAAACTTCCTTTCACTCATAAATTTCTTAACATCAAAGTGCACTTAAGCCTATGTTTAGAGTTTTAAATTAATCCCTACGTCCTTACACTTTTGTTAAATTTCTAATTATTATGTGAATCCTTTTCTATAGAATGCAATTTCACCTCTTTCACTGAAATTGTCTCTTTTACACACAACTCTGTATATTATTCTTACAATTCAATGTCTTTTTGAAGTTCATTTGGCAATCCGCTCCACCACTCTTTTTGATTCTCAGACATCATGATTAATCATTCTGAACTTGCTAATAGATCTGTCGGTTAAATCATCAAAGCAGCCATTCAAAAAAAAAGTCTGACAAAACCTAGTCCTTCAAATATTTTATATCTGAAATATCATTTATTTCTTTGATTTTTATAATCAACGTATCTCCTAATTTATTAAAAACACGTTGACGTTTTTCATTTGTCAAAAACCATCCCAAAATAACATCTATTGGTAAAAGAAACGCTTTGCCAAAACTACTGATCATGATTTCTTTCAAATTTGGCTTTCTTCCATCAATGTTGATTATTTTCAAATTCATGATTTTTTTCCCAATTGTTTGATTCGTCTTGTATTCTAAAACAGTCCAATAAACAAAAAACAAAATGCTAGTTGGAATGTATTGTATATTTTCCATCCAAAATGAATTCTCTTCAAATTCATAATCTATTGAACCAAATGAAGCCAACATTATTACCGTTGAAGTACTTGAAATAATTATAAAATCAATTAGCCATGCAAAGAATCTGTCACTCCATTTTGCTAAAACTATCTTAGATGATGTATCTAAATTTGATTCATCCATGACTCATCTGTCTGATTCAAATTAATAAAATATGTTAATCATTAGCTAATATTCATTCCAACATAGGTGCTTTATTTGTGATATCTGACGTATATTCATGAAAGCAAAGTTTGCCACATCTTGTATTTCTTGTGGAGACAAAATCCAACCTGGAAAAGAGATCTCAAAAAACAAAGATGAGAAATGGGTTCATAAGCACTGTGCTGAGGACTCAGAAGGATTGCCCTAGAAATTAATATACCTCGTTTTTAAATAAATTTGAAATTATTTTTGATATCCATTAATCCTCTTCAAGTGTTACTGTGGACATTTCGTAGAAATGAAAAAGATATAGTAAATCTTTACACCACTCTATCACCTGTTATGCAGATAGCAACTGGTGGCTCTATGCTGAATTTTGGTTATTGGTCATCTAATCACACAGATCCTGTTTCTGCTCAAAATAATTTATGTCTAATTTTTGCAGAATTGGCAGAATTATCTTCTGCAAAACATGTGGTGGATGTCGGTAGTGGTTTATCTGCTCCCTCCAAACTATGGCGAGATAAATTTCCAAATCTTGATTTGTATAATGTAAATATTAATTTCAACCAGCTAAGTTTTTCCGGAATTCAGAAAAACATAGAATTCATAAATGCTACTTCTACAAAACTACCCTTTACAAATGATTCAATTGATCGTGTCTTGGCATTGGAATCTGCACAACATTTCAAACCCTTATCTGATTTTATATGTGAGTCAAAAAGGATTTTGGTAAAATCTGGTTTTCTTGTACTTGCAATTCCTATAACAACTGAAAAATCATCATTTGGAAAATTGGGTGTTTTAAAATTTACTTGGTCATCAGAGCACTACACTCTAGATTTTTTGAAACATCTTCTAAACTCTACAGGCTTCATCATTTCTGAGGAACAATTCATTGGTTCTAATGTTTATCCTCCTCTTACAGATTATTATATTAAAAATAGAGCACGACTCAAAAAATTAATTTTAGAAAATTATCCTCAATATGTTGAAAAAATTCTCTTTAAATCTCTCTTGAAAATGAAAAAATCATCTGAAGAAAAAATAATTGATTATGTCTTGTTGAAATGCCACATTTAGTTGTACTCGTATTCTTGAATTAGTTCATCTAGTAACATGATTGTGCAAAATTATATCTATCCTTAAATTTGGAAAATGTATTTTTGTTCTAATGTTAAATCTTATGTCTCAAGTCATTAATTCATTCCTAAAGAATTCCCAAAATGTTAGAATGTCCCCTGCGGTCTTTTTTCAAAGTCTAAACTCTGATCAAAAGTGATTTGAGCATCAAAACTAACTATTGATATAATTACAAAAATTACTATTTTCAGTGACAAATCATCTCTATTTTTATTACTTGATTTGATGTAAAAATCATTAAACACGAAGATCCATTTGGAATTTTCTTCAAAAAACAAAGATCTTGAAATTGATTAGGTTTTTATTTTTGATATTTTGATTGATATTATCGTGTCAACACCTGAAACTAAACTAAAATTATATGGTGAAAAATGCAAAGAATTACTTCGTGAATCTGAGATACGGTTTGCAGGCATTGTTGATAAAGATGGCCAATTAATTGCTGGTGGATTTAAGGAGGGGCTTGTACCTCATGAAGGAGACGAGACTAGATTGCAGTCTTTTTTGGAGTTTGTATCTAAAGCGTCCATTAGAAAAGAATATGATGAGAGTTTGGGACCTATCAATTATCTTGCTGCAAGACGAGATAAGGCTGTTTTAGTAAGCTTTCCATTCCCAATAACACAAATCCTTTTGTTGATATCTGCAGAACCAACTGCCAATATTGAATCTTTGGCAAAGAAAGTTGTTGAAATATTCACAGATGTTTCCTAAGTCTGTTAGAACTAATTGCAGAATTCTTTAACATATGCTTGATCGGATTAGAACTCAAGTATGACATATTATTTTATACTGTTTTTCGTGTTACTTCTCATTCCTTTTATTCTAATTATTTTGTAATTGTCAGTAATTTCCCAACTGATAAATTCTGATATTCTATGAGTGATTTTATCTTGGTTTAGAAATGCTTCACATTGGTAATTTGATAATTTAATTTCTCAATAAGAATTATTAATTCTATGAAATCTATTATTCAAAAAGACATTCTTTTATCTGAATGATTTAGAATGGTTTTAATTCTATATTGAATAGTTAATTTTATGAAAGCAACGTTTGGTGCAGGATGCTTTTGGCATGTTGAGGATTTGTTAAATAAAACTAAAGGTGTAAAATCAACACAAGTTGGATACATTGGTGGTCAACTACCAAATCCTACTTATGAAGAAGTATGCACTGATAAAACCGGTCATGTAGAAGCTGTAGAAGTAGAATATGATCCTGACGAAATATCTTATGATGAACTTCTTGAAGTGTTTTGGAATAATCATAATCCTACAACTTTGAATCGTCAAGGACCTGATGTTGGACATCAATATCGGTCTACAATTTTTATTCATAATGAAAAACAAAAAGAAATAGCAGAAAAATCAAAACAAGAACTTGAGAAATCAGGCAAATTTAAAAATCCTATAGTAACTGAAATTGTTCCAGCTCCTACATTTTACAAAGCTGAAGAATATCATCAAAAATATTTCAGGAAACATGGATTGTCTTAGTCACTTTACAACAACTACGGGAATCTTTGATGTGTGTATTACATAGTTTGATGTGCTGCCAAAGAAAATCTCCTTAGCTGAACTCCTTCCTCGTGATCCCATTACTATCATATCAAATTTTTCTTTCCCATGTGCAGTTTTAATAATGTTGTATCCTATTTCACCTCTCATCAATTTTTCTTTAAATACAATTCCATTCTTTGCTGCCAGAGTTTTGGCTTGTTCCATGATTTTTTTTACTTCTATATTCAGTGTTTTTTCAACTGAACCCACCCCTCTAAATTCTGAATGTGGTGGTGCGTAAATGGAATAGACCCCTGTAATGGTTGCTCCGCATTGCCTGGCTAAAGTAATGGCCATCTCAAGTCCTCTAATGGAGTTTTTTGATCCATCTAATGGAACTAAAATTTTTGAAATTTTCTTTTTTATCACATAAATCTCGTATTTTTAAACTTAAAAAAGCTAATCTATTTTAATTTAAAAATTCAAAATCTGTAAGCGTATCTGATCGCTATTTTCATTAAATTTATCTAGTGATTTAATCGAGCAAAAATAGTGGAAGAAAAATTTCTTCAAATCGATGATAACAAAATTCGATATTTGGAGTCTGGTAATTCTAAAAAAACACTTGTACTAGTACATGGTTTGGGAGCATCAGCTGAAAGATGGAATAAGGTTATCCCCTTTTTCGCAGAAAACTATCGTGTGTTGGTTCCTGATCTTATTGGCTTTGGATATAGTGACAAACCACTGGTAGATTACACTCCTGATTTCTTTTCAGATTTTTTAAAAAAATTTTTCACTGCAACAAAAACTGAACGAGCCAGTGTAGTTGGCTCTTCATTAGGAGGGCAGGTGTCTGCAGAATTTGCTATATCCCATCCTCAGGATGTGGAGAAACTAATTCTTGCATCTCCAGCTGGAGTGATGGAAAATTCTACCCCTGCACTTGATGCATATATTATGGCTGCTTTATATCCTAATGAATTAAATGCAAAAAAGGCATTTGAACTTATGGAAGGTTCTGGAGATGAAATTCCTGAAGAAATTATTAATGGTTTCATAGAACGAATGAAATTGCCTAATGCAAAACTAGCTTTTATGTCTACTATCTTAGGGTTGAAAAATTCAAAATTAGTTTCATCAAAACTTGAATCAATAATTGCTCCTACTTTGATAATTTGGGGTGTTGATGATCCAGTAATTCCAATTGAAAATTCCAAGATTTTTATTTCCAAAATTCAAGACTCTCAACTTTTTAAAATGGAAAGTTGTGGTCATACTCCATATGTCCAAGATCCACACACTTTTTCAAGTAAAGTTTTAGAATTTCTAATGGATCAATAAATCACTTAAATACTACTGTTTCCTATAGTTACCAATGAATGGTAATCAAAACCTATATGATCCTAGTGAAATGTTCAAATCTTGGATCCAAAAAAGTGGACGTGCTCAAGCAGAATTTATGAAGAATTTTGGAGCTTTGATGACAAATCAAACTGGTCAAACATTCGATCCTTTAGAAACACTCAAGGGAGTTTCTGAAAGTACTCGAAAAACTCAATCTAACATAATGGAGAACGTGGCATCAATGCAAAGTAAAAGCATGGATACTATGTTCAATATTGGTCAAATGCTTCCATCCTTCATGAATTGGGGTGCATACAAAACTACCATTAGTAGTAATGGACGAATCTCAATACCTGAAGCTGAACGTAATGCACTTGGCTTGAGTGACGGTGACCTGGTTCAAGTTATCATCCTACCAATTGCAAAAAAATCAAAAAATAAGGAGGTGAAACAATGAGTAAAAACGAAACACCCGGAAATTCAAAAGATCTATTTTCTACATATCAAGAAAATGTAGACAAAATCTTCAATGGTATCAAACAATCAGTGCCTCAGTATCATCAATCAATTACCAACGTACAACAGGAATACCTACAAGCATATGAAAACATGGTAGATTCAACTATCACACTACAAAAGGAATATGTTAAAAAAGCAGGTATTACAGCAAATATTCCTGAAGCAACACTAAAAGTAATTCATGATACAACAGAAGAATTTGTAAAGGCAGCTTCAATACAAAACCAAGTAACACTTGCAACTATGGATGCAACACAACAAAACATCAAAACATTCAACGATAATGCAAAGTCGTTTGCTGACCTAAACAGAAATATTCTACAATCTTGGATTTCTGTCTTCACTACAAAGAATAACTAGAAATATTTTTTATTCTTTTTCCTTTTTTATGATCTTTCGGCTAGCCATTGTCCAAGCTCAGGCAACACTTTCTTTTGTGATAGCGAGCTAGCGATCATCCCTACATGCCCTGTTGGATACATTCTCAATGTTTTGTCTTCACTTCCAATGGCATAATGTAAAGGCATACTACATTCAGGTGATACTAGATGATCTCCTACTGCAACTTGCGTAAATACTGGCATATCTATTTTTTTCAAATCAATTTTTTGCCCCTCTATGTACATCTTATTTTGAATCAGTAAATTATCTTGATAGATATCTTTAATCCACTGTTTGAATAATTCTCCTGGGATTGGAGGTGTATCTCCTAACCATTTCTCAACTCTAAGGAAATTATCTACAAATTTCTTGTTATCTATATTTTTGAAAAATTTAACATATTTTTCAATTCCTTGTTCAAATGGTTTGAGAACTGAAAAGCAATAATACATGAACTCAGGAGGCATATTTCCTATGATTTCAACCATTTTATCTACATCCATATGTTTTGCAAGATTACTAATCACAGTAGTATCACGCCATCCGTCAATTACAGGTGCCGTCGCAATGTAATTTTTTACACTTTCTGGATGCAAAGATGTGTAAGCTGTAGCAATAGTTGCTCCAGTACAATATCCTTGCAATGTAATTTTTTCATTAGATGATTCATTTTTGATATATTCTATATACGAATCTAAATATCCATTAACATAATCATCAAAATCAAGATATTTGTCCATGCTGGTGGGCGTTCCCCAATCTAACATGTAGACATCAAATCCCTGTTGAAGTAAATTCCTCACCCAGCTTTTTTCTGGCTGAATATCCAGAATGTGATATCTGTTAATCAAGGCATATGAAATGAGTAATGGTGTTCTGTGTTGTTTCTCAGTTAGTGATCTATAATGTATTAATCTAGTTTTATCCATCCTCTGTACTGTATCATGAGGAGTTACTTCCAAAACAATCTCATCTGGTGCTGCAACTAATTTTGGGGCATTAATTACATTTTTACTAAATTTTAAAATCTCTTCAATAATTTTTGGATCTACTCTTGATTCATTTTGCATTTTTCACCACTTCCTTTTTCTTTAATTCTAATTCTAGTTTTCCAACTCTTTTTTTTAGTGAATGAATCTCTTTGTACACTTCATCTATCTCTTCTTTACTTGGAAGATTTACAGACTGTAAAATTACATTAGTTATATTATTCCAATGTTTAGTTAATTCTAGTTCTTTTGATACTAGTTTTCCATAATTCTCGCCAAATTTCTCAGAATCAAATAATTCTGTAAAATCATTATCAAAAATGTCGATCCAAATTCGTTTGAATGCCTCTATTTGTTCAACGTCTTGAGGAACTTCTGGAGCTTTTAAATTTACTTTCTTTTGAGCAATTCCCCAAGCTTCTGCGAGCTGTTTATAATATTGAGTCATGTATTTGTTAAATTCCATCAAATCTTCATTAATTTCAATTAATTCAGTTGAAATTTTCTTAGAGTTTGCAGCAAATGCGCGCATCGGTCCAATTGATGTGAGTGCTTGAGGCTTACTTGCCATCAAATGCATGATATCTGTCCAAAATAGCGATAGATGCTTAAATTGATCTGATATTTCTTTAGTTGATTCAGATTTACCTTCAGTTTGTTCTGGATGCATAGATATCTATTACCACAGCTCGCAATAAATAGATCGATTGTAAATTTAGACTAATGGATACTACTGAAGATCTTGAAAAAATCTGTCAAAAAATCATAAAACTGGATCCTAAAATGCGTTCAGCAAGAATCATCAACAGCAGAGGCCATCTGGCCGCTGGAGGAATGAAAAAAGGCATCTTTTCACTTGAAGCTCAAAAACAAGACGAAATGATGTTCATGGAACTATCTCTACGTGTTAGAATGAGAAGGGAATTTGATCATGAATTTGGTGAAGTTCATTTTTCGATGTCTTACAGAGATAAGGTAATTGTAATGAGCTTTCCATTAAATAATGATGATACGTTACTTTTGTCATGTGAAAAAGACATAGATTTTGGGAAACTACCGTTTAAAGTTCTTAAAATCATCACACCTTTGAAAAAATCTCCAACAAAAACATTTTGAGCATAACTACTTAATTCAGTATTTTCAAATAACAATTATGACATTAAGACAAGATGTTGATTGGAATGAAATAGAATCATTGATAAAAATACTTTCAAAAACTATTTTAAAATTACCTCGAACTTTTTTAACTATAACTACTCTTAGTAGAGGTGGATTAGTCCCTTCACGTTTACTTGCAGATCATCTTGGAATTAAAAAAATTCTGGTTGACAAAAATAAAATATCATCCGACTCTCTATTTGTTGATGATATTTTTGACACTGGTGATACTTTTAACAAAATTATTTCAAAGGTAGATAATCCGTCAAAACTTATCTTTGTTACATTATTTGCAAGACGTGGGAAACAATTTCCAAAACAATTAATCTATGCGAAAAAAACAGACAATTCTGCATATGTTGTTTTTCCATGGGATAGATTGGAGTTTAAAAGATCTCAGAATTAATTCATACATTGGGGGATATTACCTTCATGTCTTTTTTTGTATTCTGCAATTAATTTATTTTTTATTATGTCAAAATCATCCTCTTTTCTGAATCTAATTCTTGTTGCTTTTGTAACACATTTTTTTTCTAGTGCTTCAATTATGGATTTTTTCATGTTTTGAGAACCACCAATAAATAATATTTTCATAGATGCATGCATCATATACACACCTGGTTTCTCAGGTATTTTAGAAAGTAATTCTTGATCGTTATCTCGCCAGTCAGACCATTTGTTTTCTAACATCTCAATCATCAAGCATTTTTCTTAATCCTGCACATCTGTTTCTTATAGTGACTTCTGTCACCCCTGATGCCACGGAGATGTCCTTTTGGGATTTTATCTCTCCTGTACTAATACAAGCTAGATACAATGCGGCAGCTGCAATACCCATTGGGTCCTTTCCTGCAACAATACCCATTGTTTTGGCTTGATTTAAAATCTCAATTGCCTTTCGTTTACTCTTCTCACCCAACTCTGCTATACTTGCAATTCTTGAAACTCCTTTGACAGGATCTACCACTGGCATTTTTAACTCCAACTCTCTAAAAATTAATCTATAACATCTTGCAACATCTTTTCTTCTGATGTTGATTCCTTTTGCAATATCGTCTAGTGTTCTGGGAGTTTCTGTATTTCTACATGATGCATAAAGACATGCGGCAACCAATCCTTGTATCGAACGACCTCTAACTAATTTTCGTTCCATTGCTTTTCTGTAAATATAAGCTGCCTTCTCTACAACTGCGTCAGTCAATGCTAATTTGTCTTTTAATTTATCCATTTCATTTAGAGCTTGTCTGAGATTTCTATCTGCTGATGAATGCGCTTGTGTTCTACTATCCCAAGTTCTTAACCTTTCAATAGAACTTTTGACACTCGCAGATAGTGGTTTTCCTGTGGAATCTTTGTTGGCAGATCCTATCACTGTAGATAATCCCATATCATGCATTGTTAACGATGTTCCAGCTCCAACTCTAGTTCTGTTTGACTCATCATTTGAAAAAGAACGCCACTCAGCACCCGTGTCTGCAATTTTATCATTTACTACAAATCCACATTTTCCACAAAATAATTCTCCTGTATCTTGATCTGTAACTATCTTTTGATTTCCACAAGATGGACATTTTGGTCCTGAAATCATTGTATTTTTAAGCATAATGAGAATTAATGACCTAATTACCTTATTATCCATTTTACCTAATTTCTGAAGGTTAATCGTGTGTAGGTTAAGCTAATGCTTATTCTCATTATTTAGAACACCACTGTGTTTTTTTAAATTAAACTCAACAGCAATATATAATATGTGTGGGTATTCTGAAATATCTTTTTGATAAATTCTATGTTATTGTTAACTGTTGTACTATTTCGTTTTTCGCTATACTTTCTTTTGATATTCTATGTGGATTCTTAATATCTTATGAAATTCCCAAATCCTATTCTCATCTTAGTTAATACAAGTGCATCATTTGGGAGATATGGAAAAACTGAAGAATTGTTATGATTGATTTACACGATCTTCTGAATTAATCCGTACCGTCTTCTTATTTAGAGTTCAGATATTATTTGGTGAAATCTCCAAAATACTGTGATGAATTGTAATTGGATGCTTTGATTTCCATTAACAATAGATATTTTGATTGATTAAACATTACTTTTGTCTCTTTCTCTGTTTGTGCGAAAACAGTTACTGTGATAATTGATGAACTATGACTAAAAAATGAAGAGTAATTCTCATTGGATTTTTTCAATACTTCATGTTTTAGATCTGATTTATCTTTATTTTGTACTAAATATGCACCGTTTTTTACACAGCTGAGCATTTGCTATTTTTAGAAAATCTTTAATTTATTCATAGACATGTCCTTTATATTGACAAAACTTGGAGCGGGAGAAATAATCTCTGATTTACGAAAAAAGATACAAGAAATCAAATATGATTTAAATCAATTAGATGAATCCCCTTCTGAAATCCCCGAATTAATTACTTCTGCAAACTTATTGCGTTCAAATGAATTCTTATCAAAAATAAATAAAAAGAAAACTGAATTAGTTTCTGTATATGAGCAATACTCTGAAGCTTTAGAGGGGATACTTTCATCTGTTTTTGAGATACAAAAAGACCTTAAAGAGATTCTCAAAACACAATCCTCTATGATTGCTACCCAGAAAAAGAAATCCTCAAAATCAAAAAATACTAAAAAATAATACTATTTTGGTAGATGAATGATGTCTCCTGCAATTATTCGACGTGTCTTATTTTTTTCTGATATCATTAATGCTCCGTCTTCATCAATTTTGATTGCCTCTCCTTTAATTTTACCATCGATTGTATCTAGTTCTACTTTTTTTCCAATTGTCGATGATCTTTTTGTCCACTCTGAAATAATATTTTTTGTTTGCTTTGCATTTAGTAATTCATAAATTTTTTCCAATTCTGCTAAAAATGTCTGAACTAATGTTTTTGGTTTTACTTTCTTTTTTTGCTCACTTAATGAACTCACCCCATAAAAATTTGGTGTATCTTTAAGAATTTTTTCAATCTGTTTAATGTCCACATCAAAATTTATCCCAACTCCTAAAACTAAACTTTCAATCTTATTTGATTCCAAGGATGCATCTACTAACATTCCTGCAACTTTTTTCCCCTTTATTGTCAAATCGTTTGGCCACTTTAATTCCGGTGTAATCTTAAATGTTTTTTCTATGGCATAAGACAATGCAAGTGACGATGCAATTGGAAATAGGGTGATGGTTGAAATGTCAAATTTTGGGTGTAAAATTACTGAAAACCAAATACCCCCTTTGGGTGAGATCCATTTTCTTCCCAGCCTTCCCTTTCCTCCTGTTTGTTTTGCTGCAATAATTACAGTTCCATCATTTGCAGAGTCTTCTGACATCTTTATTGCTTGGCTTTGAGTGGAGTCTATTGAATCAAAATAATATGCTTTCTTCCCAATTTTTTTTGTTTTTAGTCCTGATGTGATTTCCCAAGGTAAAAGAGCATCAGAATTCAATGTAAGCTTGTATCCTAATTTTTGTTTTGATTCAACAGTGTATCCTAACTCTTGAATTTTTTTTATGTGCTTCCATATTGCAACTCTGCTAATTCTTAACACATCGCTCAAATCTTGACCTGACAAATATTCTGTGTTATGTGTCTGCAAAAATGTTAGTACTTTTACTAATCCTGTATTATCAAATGAATTGTAAGCGTGTTTACTCAAATCATTAATTAAATGATATTGTTACTATGATTACTTATCGATTATTATTTGTTTTTTGGATTTTATGACTATTTGGAGTTTAATTTTATTGTTAGTCAGTGCAAAGTGTTAATTAATAATATTTCATTTTAGTTTCAAGTTCCGCATGAATTACATTCAAATTTCTTTTTAGATTGATGAGCTTTTGCAATATGTCTTACTGTTCTCTCAGGATCTGAGAATTCCATGTTGCATTTTGGGCAAACATGACCAATCATAATCTCTTTTTTTCGTGAAAACAAACCCATATTTTCTGACTAAGAATAATCAATAAAACTCTTGCCCAAATTTGCATTATCCTAATGTGTATTGTAATGTTGTTGAGTCACATATGGCTAATTGATACTTTCCACTAGGTAAGTAATTCGAAATTTATTGAACATTTTGGAGTCTACTAACATGTTGCTTTATGATCTTCAAATTCTGCATCTATCAAAAAATGTCTGTTACAGTTGTTGCAGTAGTTTGGAATATACATGATGTCTTTGCCAGGTACTCCTACTGGTGGTTTCACACGTATCAAAGTGTTTGTTCAATTATATGATTTGTAGACAAAATAAATTCATATTTCACATAAAATGATAACATACTTTTGAAGATGGATTCTTCTCTAAACTCTTGCGTAATGATACTTTAACTCTCTTTAATTTTTTGATCATTCCAGATACTATCTTATCTACTTTACATTTTTAGAAACTATTTTCTTTAACTTCTCCAATTTTAAAAAATACAATTCATGGAAAAAACAAATGATGATGTATTCCGTCTCCTTGTCATGATTGAAGCACTCTTTTCTATTTTTTAAGAATATCTCCACATTCTATAATCTACTATTTTTCTAGTTTTGATTATGATGATGTTTTTTCCTATGTTGATCTGTAAAATTTTAAAAATCCTTCATTCCAAATGTGTCTCTAAGTTTTTTTACTTGCGTCTGTTTTGGAGCAAGTATCAAAACATTTGTTATCATTTATTGAATATCTGCCATGAAGGTCATAACAAAGGTGTATTGCTATTACAGATTTGTTTACGTTGCCCTGTCAATCAACTAATTTGCATTTTAATATTGAGAGTAAAATATAGACTAGAATCCAATATCCATATCAAATCCACCCTCATCCATACTTCCATCATCTATTCCTGCATCTCCGCCATCTGGTATGCTCTCTGCTGGGACATATTCTGACATTGCCATACCCATCATGCTGAACATCATTGAAAACATCATCATATCCATGACTCCAAAGAACATCATTGTTGGTAAAAATGACTTGTTCTCATCCATACATTGCTTCATTTTTTCCTTATCCCCTGTTTTGTAAATTTGAGACATTTCATTCCATTTTGTTTGTAATTGATGAACTTGTTCATCCACCTCTTTAGAACCTTTTTCTGTAACATTCATCTCTATTTTCTTTCCTAACCAACCTTTTCTCTCTACGACCTCGATTAACCCTCTGTTTTCTAATTGCTCTAAAATTTTACTCAAATCTTTAGCTTCAATTTGGGTAGTTTCTTGTATTTTTTCAAATTTCTTAATTCCATGTTTAATTGCACCTAAAACTATGATGTCTTTTGACTCTTCCTCCATATGGTTTTAATTTTTTCATGACTAAAAAATTCTTTGCTTTAGGTAAAATTTCAAAAATTATATTCTGCATCTATGTCTAATTTTTATGGAACAAGATAAAAACACTGACAAAGAAATTCATGATTTTCTTTCAATGAAAAAGGTTGCGGTTATTGGAATGTCAAAAAATTCATTCAAAGCAGCGCACTATGTACCAAAATATCTTTCTGAGAACGGATACGATATTACGCCTGTAAATCCTACCACTGATGAAATATTGGATAAAAAATGCTATGATCATGTTTCAGAAATTGAAGGAGAAATCGACATTGTAGATATTTTCCGACCATCAGATCAAGTTTTATCTGTAATACAAGACGCAATCAAGAAAAAACCCAAAGTAATATGGTTGCAGGAGGGAATTCATAATTTTGAAGCAGAAGAACTAGCTCGAAAAGAAGGAATCAATGTTGTTTTCAATAGATGTATGCTTGCAGAACATCAGAGATTGATGAAATAATGACTTTTGAAAATTTTTATAATGATTTACTTGATTTGGCAAAAAAATATGAAAACCAAAACATTCCTTTGAAGATTGAACAAGATCTTGAAAATAATATTGTCAAAATTTTTGGTGAGAAAATTAACTCTCTGGCAAGAGCAAAAAATGGTCTCAATGACGTAACTGAACTTGCATATGCTACAGCTGAACACCATCCATATTGGAACATACTTTACAATTCATCCGAAATTGCAAACAGCGTGTTAGATAAATGGGAAAGTTCTCTATCTGAACATGATTTGTCTGATATTGATTGGGCACTAAAAGAAATTGAACAAACACTTGAAAAAATCAAAAGAAAAAAATCTACCCATTCTTAGGCAGAGATAAATATTCTCTCCCATGAATTATGATATGCCTATCAAACTTGGTTTAATTGGTAAAACCAATACTGGTAAAACAACCTTCTTTAATTCTGCAACCTTATCCTCTGAAGAAATCTCATCTTATCCATTTACTACCAAAGCTCCTATGTCTGGAATTGCACATGCAATTACACTGTGTGTTCATCCTGAATTTAAAATTCAAGACAACCCAAACAATTCAAAATGTCTTGATGGATGGCGATACATTCCAATTGAATTGATAGATTTACCAGGACTAATCAAAGATGCTTGGAAAGGTAAAGGATTGGGAAATCAATTTTTGTCAATTGCTTCTCAATCTGATGCTCTACTTCATGTTGTGGACGCATCTGGCGGGATTGATTCTACTGGAAAAATTACTGAATCTGGAACTGGTGATCCAATATCTGATTTTGCAGATATTGAAGAGGAATTGATCATGTGGTACCATAAAATTTTGGAAGGTAATAGGGAGAAGGTATCAAAATTAATCCGAACAGGAACTGATATTTCTGATGCTATCACTGATTTGTATCGTGGAATAGGGGTAAACAAGAATCATGTTAAAGAAACATTTTTGGCAACAGGACTAGAAGACAAAGACTTTGATAATTTTGATACGATTGATAGCAAGAAATTTGCGTCTCATCTAAGAAAAATTTCTAAACCTACTTTGATTGTGGCAAACAAAATTGATATTAAAGGAGCAGACAAAAATTTTATAAGACTCCGGGAGCGTTACAATAATTCTATAGTTATTCCAGTTAGTGGGGACAGTGAATTTAGTCTAAGACGTGCAGAGCAGAAAGGATTGATAAAATATTTTCCAGGTTCTGAACAATTTGAAATCCTCAAATCTGAAGATCTAAATGAGAAACAAATCAACGCACTCAATTTTATCAAAAAAGGTATTATGGGTGAATACATGAGAACTGGTGTTCAATTTGCAATTAATGTTGCAGTATTCAAACTACTAAAAATGAACTCAATTTATCCAGTGGCTGATGAAAAAAATCTTACTGATAAAAAAGGAAAAATTCTACCTGATTTGATATTGCTAAAAGATGGGGCTACAATAAGAGATCTCGCAAAAGAAATTCATACTGATCTAACTAAAGGGCTTCTATATGGTAAAGATTTACGATACAATCTTAGATTGCCTGTTGATTATCAACTAAGAGATAGGGATGTTGTATCTCTAGTTAATGCAGGAAAAAATAACTAGTCTTTTTTCTTACTTGGTTTTATTCTTAACACTGCCTTCAACAAATACGCTAATCTAATTAATTGATAAAATCATCCCACAAAACGTACATCTTTTCTGTTCTATTTCATATCTGATTTTGTCTTGGATATCTTAGGATTTTGGTTGTTTGATAATTTTTACGTACCTTTTGACACTTCGTTGAATCATCGATCAACCAAATAATTAATTACAATTCGAAATTTCATATGGGTTGGTTTATCTATATTGGCAGATTTGTATCCCATAATACTTTTCACAAAGCAATTGGTTACAATTTAAAGGAAAATCCATTCCAACATCATTTCTTTGATTAGTGTTGATTATAAATTCTTGAAAATGATTCTTTTGGCATTTTGATATTTTCAAACTTTGTCGGTTGTATGATTTTTGCTAATACCTCCAGACCGTCTATCGTTCTAATGCTTGGCTTGCTGAAAAATGAATTTGCATCGACTGCAAAAACTTGATTTCTCATTACAGCTTTTAATGAATTCCAATTTTTATTTTTTTTAAAGATGTTTTCATATTCTAACTTTGTACGTTTAGTATCAAAACCACATGGCATCATGATGATTATGTCAGGATCTGCATCAACAACTTGTTGAAAATCTAAACGCCTTGAATGATCATCTGTTTTACTAATCATGTTAATCCCTCCTGCAATTTCTACCATTTCTGGAATCCAGTGTCCTGCTGTAAAAAATGGATCCATCCATTCTATTGCAAGAACTCTGGTTTTTCATTATTAGTGTGGTTTCTAACATTGTTGATTCTTTTTTCAAGGGATTCTGTAATTTCACGTGCTTTGGATTCTTTACTTAAAATTTTTCCCAACTCTGTTACTGACTGAATAATCTCGAATAAATTATGAGGATCCATTAAGTGAAGAATTGGTTTTGTCTGAAGAATTTGTATTGCTTTGTTTATTTGGTTTATGTATGCTGCGCATACTTCACATGTCTCCTGAGAGATGATTAAATCTGGATTTGTTTTTCTGAGATTTTCTTCATCTATTGTGAAGATATCCTTCCAATCATTTAGTAATTGGCAAGTAATTGTGCTGATTTCATTACTGTTCAATTCCTTTGAGTTAATTACAGAATTAATAATTCGTGGTTTTGATTTTACATCTTTAGGAAATTTACATTCATGTGTAACTCCAACAAGGTTATCTTCTACTCCAAATTCATATAGTAATTCTGTTGCACTAGGTAAAAATGACACTATTCTTTTCGGCAATAATTATACTATATTTGCAAGTTCTTAAATCCAATCTTGACTAACAGATGTCATGAAACCCCAATCTTGTAGAAATTGTGGAAAAGAATATGGCAAAATCAAACAATATGTCCTCATTGTGGACGTGAAAGAGAACATGAAGATCCTGAATAGACGTAGTTCACAAATTGTCAATTCTCATTATCAGGCAAGTTAATAGGCTCAATTCCAGCAAAAACCACAATGTCCTCCAATTCTCAGGAGATTAGACGATCAATTTTGGCAAAATGGCATGAAACACTTTCAAAACATGGCAATCTATTCTCATCTGATTCAATAAGTGGTACTAGTCCTCCGTCAGTTTTTGTTGGCTCCTATAATTATCCAAAAGTCTTTGTCGGACCAATGGTTCCTCCTATTCATGGTGACACAAGTCTACTTGACAGTCCTGAAAGATGGAAAGGAAGATCCTTAGAGGACATCGTTAATTTTAGATTAAATTTAGTTCGCGGCATACAAAATATTTCAATTGATCAGACTGAAGGAAAATACATAGAAAATCTTCAGGAAGTTGTAATGTCTTCAAATCCAATCGACTCTGATCTGACATTTGAAAAATTAACATCATCTCATATTTCTCTTGATGGTGAAAATGCACCTTTTGGTCCCATTGGTGTTATTAACTCTGCAAAATTTTCAGGAAGCACTTCTGATAAATCAATTGAAAAAACATTCTATGATAAAGATTTGAAAGCACAAGATGCAGTTTTGAAATTATATCGTTCTGGTATTGAAATTTCAAAAATCCAAAAATGCTTCAGTATTGGAATGCTGGGACAAAAAAGAAAATTAGTTCCAACTAGGTGGAGCATTACTGCAACTGATGACATAATCTCAAAATTTCTTAGAGATGAAGTTTTAGATTATAACCTTATCGACTCGTGTAGAGTTTTTAGATATGACCATTTAGGGAATACTTTCACCGTTATTTTGTTTCCTCATAGATGGATCTATGAAATGATTGAGGCATGGTATTCTAATGGTATTTTGGGATTTGGCTCTGATTGTGAGGATGCCCGAGGAATTGACCATCCTCCTGCAATATCTGGTGCATATTTCGCAGCCAAATTGGGGGTTTTGGAATATTTGGTAAAAAACCAAATTCAAGCTGGTGTCGTAATTTTGAGAGAAATACGACCTGAATATGCAATCCCTGTAGGAGTGTGGCAGGTTCGTGAGGGCATTCGTGAAGCAATGAAACAAAATCCAACGTTTGCGGATAATTTTGATGATGCATTAACATTGGCTGTAAATACAATGAGTATTAGTAAAACAGAATGGCTCACACATGGAAATATTTTAAAATTGATGAGGCAGAAAACAATATCTGATTTTTTTTAATTATTCTTCATTGATAAAAATTGAAATAAATTATCTGGATCAGAGTTTGAATATGATTCTTCAAAGACATGTTGTTTTAGAATCAGCGAGAACTTTGGTAATGCCAACATTCTTTTAGAATTGAAGTAATCTCTATTGTTAATAATCTCATAAATGCTATTTTTTTGAAATGATAATCTTGACTATCATCCTGAATATGATCTGCTTTTTTCAAAATTTAAATTAATTCTTTCTCTGACTACCTACTTTATGAAATGAATCCACATGCGTCTTATATGTAAAAATGAGTACTATCCTTAAACACAAACAGCGTCTAATTTTATGTGTATTTTTTCATACTAGATGTCATCAATTCCATCATATTTTTATTCAGTGCAGCAAATATCTTGGTGTTTTCACTGAATACGTCAAATATTTTTTTTGATGTTTCGGTAGAATCAAAAATAAATTTGTTTTGATTTTGATATGCATTAGCTGCCTTTTCCATCATATTATGAATTGCTTTCATTGTTTCTTCAGGCATACTGACATTCAGACCTGTTTTAGCAGCACATTCTTGTTGAAAAGCAATGGATGAATTAATTACATTCTTCCACGCATCAAGATAGCTTTTTTGAATGTCTGTTGCTATTTGATGGTAAACTGGAGATGATTTATCAATTTCATTAAAAAATTTCTCATTATTTTTTTTACATTCTGTAAAAATATCCTTTGATTCATCTGTAGTTTTACTCATGCTATAGTATGGATCTCATGATAAATAAGCTTAATCTAGAAAATCAATAATTTCCATAATTCTGTTTAAGATTATTTCTAATCTTATACCCAATTATGTAGGTGTGAGAATTTCTCCTCTTTCAATAAAAAATTCTTTTTAATTAGTTCTTACCATAATTTATCATGTCCATAATTGACCCCCATGAACTAGGTTGTGTTCTTGTTGCAAAAGATGCGTTTTCTAAAACCAACAATGATGCATATTATGAAGTACAACAAACAGAATATCCCCACAAATGGGACAAATCAACCGTGACCTATTCATTAGTTAGGGGCACTGAGGACATCCCTGGTGATTCTATGGAAAGCCTTGCATTAAATTTGGCAATGACTACATGGGATCTTGAAATTCCAATAGTTCTAGATGCTGTAAAAAAGAACGAAAATCCTGATATCACATTAGAATTTGCAGACAAACAGAGTGACCCATTATTCAAAGAACGGCCAAATGTCTTAGCTTATGCATATTTTCCAAAAACCTCACAACAAGGAGTCATAAAATTCAGTGATGAACACATTTGGTCACTTGATGGCAAACCTATTCCTTCACCATATGATCCGACAGGTAGAACAAAATTTAAAACATACAATTTACTGCACACCCTGATTCATGAGATTGGGCATAGTATAGGGTTGACACACTCAGAAGGCTCTGGATTGGAAAGGACCGTGATGTATCCCTTTTATAATGAACAACTTGATTTGACAGATTATGACATAGACCGAATTGTTGCAAAATACGGAAGTAGACAATGGCCACATCCAGCACATTATATGAGAATGAAAAATTGGATAAAATACAGAATAAGAAGATTTGATTCTATACCTGCAAGCAGCCAAGAAGTAGAAAAACTAAGATCTGAACTGCAATTTGCCAAAAGCGAACTAGATAAAAAAAATACAATTATCATGGAACAGATCAAAGTAATAATGGAACTCACCAAGAAAATAAAAGAATCTTAATTCATAATCCAGTCTAAGACATATAATATACATTCAACACATAATCTCTTCTCTAATGTTATGGGCAAGTATGTCTCTTTGTTCTATCATCTTTTAAAAAGAAATTAATTGTAACATAATGGGTTCACTTGGTCTAAGATCTGAACTAAGTACACGGTAGTTACAATTTACTTTTAATAATTGCTAACAACGCAGACCTCTGATAAATGTATAATATATGATCTCTGTCATGTAAAAAATGAATTAATAAAAGAGGAGATGGACTTTTCTATCCTCTAAACATTATAGATGCCATTAATAACAAATCTCAGATGTAAATGTTAACAATTGTTTACAATGTTAACCAAGAGAATAAATCCATCTATTCTCTATCATACTTATGGAAAACATCAGAAAATGTCCTTACTGTGGACAGGAAAAGATCCCTTTCAAGTTAGGAATATGTGTTTGTGGAGAACAGGTGGGCAACATACAGTATGTAAAAGACTCACACGAGTTTGCATCCAATTACTATTCATTTCTTGGGATAAAAAACAATCCGTTGACAACGAGATTTGAACCTTCAAATTGAGAATATGGTGATAAACATGAATCTAAAATTTATCTCCACGGATTGTTTGTGCCCAGATATAAAATTCATAATTAAACGACATCCCTATTCTCATTCTTGATTTTTAATTATTAATTGAAATAACAAAATGAAGCTAGATGTTTGATGACTAAGAGACAACCAAAGATTCTTGTAAATATTCCCGTACAATTAGCATCTATCATTAAACAACCCATCACAATTCCTCCTAATGCCAGCGTTCTTGATGCACGAGATATTTTAATTCGTCATAGAATTGGAAGACTTGTAGTTGAATTCGATAAAAAACCCGTTGGAATTGTAACTGAGAAAGATATTTCAAAAAGCATCTCTATTTTTAGTGGAAAACCAATTGCAAAAATCCTCATTCGTGATATAATGTCAAAAGATATTGTCAGTCTGCAAACCGAAGCATCAATTCATGATTGTGCAAAATTAATGCAAAAACATGGGATTAGTTCTATTGTTATCAAAAATTCTAAAGGAAAACTAGTGGGCGTGGTAACAAAAACAGATCTTGTGTCTACATTTCTCATTCAAAGTACTGCGAGGTTACCCATTTCAAAAATTATGACCAAAAATGTAATTACAGTATCTCCTGATGACTCTATTTTTGAAGTTGAAAGCATTCTTTTAAACAATCAAATTCGCAGAGTAGTGGTTGCTAAAAATAAAACCCCGGTTGGAATAATTACTTATAGAGACTTTGTCCCTGCGAAGACATTTGATTTTCATAAAGAGTTTACAGATCCAGAGGAAAGATCTGAGGTATTTTGGAATTCACACCTCAATGAATTTAATGTAAATAAGCTAAGCTATCTATTGACATTTTCTGCAAAAGACATAATGACTTCAAATCCTTTTTTTGTATCTCCTGATGATGTGGTGTATACTGCTGCTATCATAATGATTAGACATGGGATTAGCGGACTTCCGGTAGTTCGTGGTAAAAAAATAATTGGCATAGTTACAAAATCTGATATTGTTAATGTAATTGCATCCAAAGGAAAACTCTGAAATTTTATAGATTGATTTTCATATATGGGAATTTGGCTTGAGTTATTAATATCTCTCACATTCCTTTCTAACTGTTGAAACATGCAAAAGACTTCATGAATACACCGAGAACTATAAAGTATGAATCCAGCTTGGCAGATGTTTTAAAAAAGATAATCGATGAGAAAAAAAGTCGACTGTTGGTTACAGAAAATGGAAAAATCACTGGTCTTGTGTCTGAAAAAGACTTGGGAATCTTCCTCTTAACTGATACTACTGAGAGAAAACTTGATGAGATCCCGTTATCTGAAATTATCAAAAAAATAATCAGTGTTGATGAAAAAACTGGAATTGACAAATGTGCTCAACTTATGATGACCAACGAAATTGGTTCTTTGGTTGTAACTAGTAGTGATGAAGTTGTTGGCATTATTACAAAAACAGATCTTGTTCGATATTTTACTAAGCTAGAATCAGAAAAAATTGTAGGTGAGTACATGTCTCCATACTATGCATGGCAATACTATGACACTCCACTGTACAAGGTGGTATTGAAAATGATTGACGAAAGAATTTCTAGAGTAATTTTACGTGATCATGAGGAGTCTCCTGTTGGGATTGTGACCTTCAGGGATTTGTTTGATTTAGCATTGTCTCTGGGTGATAAAGAAGATGTACTTGACAATACGGATCCTTTGATATCAGTAATATTTCCAAGAAAAGGATTCATTTCAGAGTCTGGATTTGGTGGTAGTACAAAAATTGATGAAATAATGAGTAAAAATATTGTCTCTGTAAACTATGATGATGATTTGATAAAGGCTGCAAAATTGCTTTTGGAGAAAAATATCAATGGTGTTGCAGTCTTGTCAGGCCATGGAAATATTATTGGAATAATCAGCAAAACAGACATTGTCAGGGCTTTGGCCTTTTTGTTATGATGAATGATTTCTTGTTTACAAAATACATGCTCCAAACGCTTAATTTTGTATGTATTTAGGGTGTATCTATGATAAATCCCGAACTAATGAAACTACTTGAAACAAGTGATGTTTTGGATATATTGGCGGACTCTGTATCCTATCAACTACAAAAAATTCACAATGTACAGAGAACAAACGAAGGTCGAGATTGGTATGATGAACTCCCTAAAATTGTGCAAGGGAAATTTGATAGCTACAAAGAAGATTATGAGCACCTCTCCCAAATTCTAAAACTGGATCCAGAACAAATTAGGGCTGAAATGAACAAAGGCTACTATTACTGGCGACTACTGCGCTCGGCATGCCACACTTATAGAAATGATCTAGTAGAATATGATCAGCAATTGAGTCAGGAATTTAATCTAAAAGAAACTGAAGCTATATCTGACAATGTTGTTCTAAATGATTCAATTGAAATTTTAGACCAACATGCAATTGAAAAATAACCATCGAATCTTTTTATGAGAATACTTTGTGTAAATATCATGGAATTAAAATCAGAAAAATCAATTAAAGAATATCTGAAGACACTATCTGATGATGTAATAATCAAATACTATCTTGATGTGGAGTTTAGTCCTTTTCCTATTTTAGTCATTGAAGAATACACCCGACGATTCAAACGTAAAACTAAAGATGAAATTATAAAAGATCTTAAAACTCATGCCCATTTTGCTAAGAAAAAAACTAGAGAGTTTGGCAAGATGGCAAAAAAACACCATTTTATTGATGATGTTACCAGAGAGAAATCTGAAGAAATCTTTAACCATGCAAAGAAAAAAGGATACGAAATCAGTGAAAAAATATCTCTTAAAGGAAGCGTTTTGGGGTTAAAACTGAAAAAGAAAACCGAGTCAGGCATTAAATCTGGAATTCAAATGGGAAAAAATCTGAAATCTCCTTCGAATAAAGATCTTGACTTGTTGAAAAAACTCGGCGACCTGCGAAAGGCTGGGGTAATTACCAATAAGGAATTCTTAGAAAAAAAGAAAAAGATACTTTCTAAAATTTAGAATATGGATTTTATCAATATTGGAATTGGAATTTTTCTAGTGATTCTGGGTGTAATCATAATTTTTGTAGGCAATTATTATAGTAAAATGATTGGAATTTTACATGTGCTGATTTACTTTATGGCCTCTTTTGTAATTATGGGGGGTGTAATCTTAATGTTTTTTTATGACAAACCTGCGTTGATTTAATTTATTTTATTTTATTTTATTTTGATAAAAACTTGTCTTGATTTGCGGCATACTTTTTCATAGTATGTTCAATAAATTCAGATTCGATCTTTGTAAATTCACATAACTTACACTAAAAATTTTTTTACTCCATTATGATTTTGCTCTGGACACTGCACGCGCTACAATTATTGTTAGAATTACTGCAATGACTGTAACCATAATTGCGTATACTAACATTGGACCAATTGCATCTGCAGTTCCAAACACTTCCTTGAATATTGCTTTGATTGCATCATTCCATGCAAGTGCTGCAACTAAACCAAAAGCCGCCGTTACTAGTGCCGCTATTTTATCTAAAATTTCTTGTTTTAGAGGTGCTGGTTTATCTTCGTCAGCCATTTCACTCATTGAAATGGAAATAGTATAAAAACTATTCCTGTCTAACTAATGGTGTGGTGCTTAACTCTCCATTTTTATTGCTTGGACTTGTTCTCACTGTTTTACTTTTAACGAATTTGCCTTTCATAGATGCATCTAAGGCTGAAGGAAAACCGGGATGGGAAGTAATGTCTGAAAAAGTATGTGGGGACAAATTATGTTCTGAACTCAAACCTGATTCTGAACTCTCTCGTATTGCGTCCATAGCATATTTTCCTCCACCTCTAAAACAAATCTCTCAAGGAACCGCACCTTCAAACGTGACATGTACCGAAGGCAAATATTTAGTGTTAAAACAGTCAAACGGATTACCTGCATGTATAAATCCTTCTTCAGTTGAAAAATTAATTATCCGAGGTTGGGCCATTCATATTTTGCCTGATTATGTTGATGGGAATAATAATTCTGAAATCTTTGTACTGGGAACTTATTTGACAACATCTGAAATGATTGCATATTTTGGTGACACTTATGGTTATCTGGCAAAACCTGCAATTGATGGAAACTATCCGGGTATAGTGATGATTCATGAGTGGTGGGGGCTAAATGATAACATCAAAAAGATGGCAGACAAACTTGCATCTCATGGTTTTGTTGTTTTAGCAGTTGATCTTTATGATGGAAATGTTGCAACTACTTCTGATCAAGCAAGACAGTTGATATCTTCATATGATTCAGAAATGGGAATACAAAACATGAATTCTGCAACTATATTCATTAATGAAAACTATGGTTCAGAAAAAATTGGATCTATTGGTTGGTGTTTTGGTGGTGGGCAGTCACTTAATCTTGCATTAAATAATGATGATATGGACGCAACCGTAATTTATTATGGCAGTCTAGTGACAGATCCTGAAAAACTATCCTCTATTCATTGGCCTATACTTGGAATATTTGCAGGATTGGACAAAGGAATAACTGTTGATTCTGTAAATGCATTTGAATCTTCATTAAATGAGTTGGGAATCCAAAATGAGATTAACATCTATTCTGGGGTCGATCATGCTTTTGCAAATCCGTCTGGTGAAAGGTATGCCCCTGATGAATCAAAAGATGCTTGGGATAGAACTATCGCCTTTTTTGAATCTAATTTGAAATAAGTCATAGGCGCAATCCACTATTTTGTGAATTTCTTAAATATTGTGATTTTTAATCCAAGTAATGAGTCGCCAAGATTTCAATTCCAGTACTCTGATTCAGGCTATGATGACTAAGGTAATGATTACAGTAAATCCTACAACTGCAAAACAAATTGCAAAAATGATGGAACAGGGAGGAATAGGCGCAATATTTGTCAAAGAAAATGAAAATCCTGTAGGAATTGTGACTGATAGAGATTTTGCAACAAAAATTGCTGCAAATAATCTCTCACTTGACACTCCAGCTGAAAAAATAATGTCATCTCCATTGATTACAATTAATCACAATGAATCCATCTCAGCTGCCGCAGAAAGAATGACTAGCAAAAAAATTAGAAAACTTGCAGTCACTGAGAACGGAAAAATTGTTGGAATCATCACATCAACTGACTTGATAACACAACTAGCAAAATAACTAAAACGTTTTGGTCTTTCTTAGAAAAATTGTGACTGATGTCATATAGCATGCAGTTGCAATTACTTCTGAAATTATGGATGCAAGATATGGCTCTATTCCAATTTCTAGAAAATAGTACAGCGTAGGCCATCTTATTCCTAGGTACACTATCTCAGCTAATCCAAAAGAGGAAATTAATGCAAATAATTCTTTTTTTATTAAATTTGATTTCATTTCTCTGTATCGCTCAATATTGTCCCAATAAAATAAACCAGAAAAAATTCCAAAGTATACAACATACCCAATAATTATGGTGATTGTTGTGTTTAGATAATTATCATATTCTGTTAATAACTGAGCAACGATTGCTGATAGAGATGCTGATACAATAAAACAAATTAAAAAACTTCTGTTAATTTGAAGTAATTGCTGGTTTAGTTTCATGAAAATTTTGTGTGATAACTAATATTTTGTGTTAACTCTTGACAAAATAATGAAGAATAGATGCGAATGGGCAAAAGAAGAACCCGATATTACATATCATGATATGGAATGGGGAAAGCCGCAGCACGATGATCAGAAATTATTTGAGTTTCTAATATTGGAGGGTGCGCAAGCTGGCCTGTCTTGGACTACTATACTCAAGCGTAGAGATGGCTACAGGAAGGCATTTTCAGATTTTGATGTCCTCAAGGTCTCAAAATACAATAAAAAACACATTAAAAAACTTCTCAAAGATGAATCCATAATTAGAAATAACCTCAAAATCAACTCTGCAATTAATAACGCTAATCAATTCCTCAAGATTCAGGAAGAATATGGCTCGTTTGATAACTATCTCTGGGGGTTTGTAAATCACAAGCCTATAAAAAACACATTCAAAAAACTCTCTGAACTACCTACATCGACTAAAATTTCGGAAAAACTAAGCGAAGATCTTAAAAAACGTGGATTTAATTTTGTGGGGCCTACGATTTGTTATGCCCTGATGCAGGCAATCGGGATGGTCAACGATCATACGTATGGGTGCTATCTATATGAAAAATAATTAAGGAAGAGTGTTTTCTTTTAATTATGGCTGAAGGAAAATTTGCAACATCTGTAACCTGTATGGATGGACGAATACAACTCCCACTGGCAAAATGGATTAAAGAAAACTATTCAGTTGATTATGTTGATGCAATTACAGAACCGGGTATTGATAAAAAGATTGCAGAGAATTCAAAACTTGAATCAATTAAAACCAAAATTGGAATATCAATAAATGCCCACAAGTCTGGATTGATTGTAGTGTCGGGCCACTATGATTGTGCTGGAAATCCTGTGTCTGATGATGAACACATTTCACAAATCAAAAAAGGAGTAGATGTAATCTCTTCATGGAATTTAGATGCAAAAGTTATTGGTGTTTGGGTTGACGGTTCCTGGAATATTGTACCTGTTTAAGGTTTAGAATTTTTTGCCAATGTCATGAATGAGAGATTTTCTCTGTTTTCAAAGACTGCAGGTCCTGGAATCTTATTTGCGTGCACTGCAATTGGGGTCTCTCATTTAGTTCAGTCCACTAGGGCTGGGGCTGATTTTGGATTGATGATGTTGGGATTTGTGATATTGGTAACTGTTTTGAAATATCCTTTTTTTGAATATGGTTCTCGTTATGCAAACTCTACACAAACAAGTATAATTGACGGTTACCAAAAACTTGGCAAACCTGCACTTTGGTTGTATTTTCTACTAACAATAGCATCCATGTTTTTTGTGACAGGTGCAGTAGGATTTGTTACTGCAGGATTTTTTGAAAATCTCTTTGGAATTGATTTTCTCGGAGAATGGACTGTGGTAATTTTATTTGCAGTATGTGTTGGAATATTGGCAATTGGGAAATACAATGTACTTGACAGTTTAATCAAGATTATCGCAATTGTTTTGTTAGTTTCTACTGTATCTGCATTTTTGTTTGCATTGTACAACGGTCCTATAGAACCTATATCTGAATTTGAACCGAAGGAACTTTGGACTCTCTCTGGAATCTTTTTCTTACTTGCGTTAATGGGATGGATGCCAACAGCCATTGATCTTTCAAGCTGGAATAGTCTATGGACTTTGGAGCGAATAAAACAAACAAACTACAAACCAAAATTAAAAGAAACTCTCTTGGAATTCAGATTGGCATATCTTATTACGGGAATCCTTGCAGTTATGTTTGTTGTACTTGGAACGTTTATCTTCTATGGTGCTAGTTATGAATTGCCAAATAGCAATTCTGATTTTGCACATAAAGTTGTAACACTATACACTGAAACAATTGGTGATTGGAGCTATGTAATAATTGCAGCATCTACATTTACTGTGATGTTTGGGACTATCATTGCAGTCTTTGATGGTTACTCAAGATCATTGCAGAGAACTGTTGAGTTGATTTTTACAAAAAAACAGGCTAAAATACGCACAAAATTTCGCACATTTTATGTAGCCTTTTTGATTCTACTATCTGTGGGATCTCTTATAGTGATATTTCAATTTGGAAACAATCTCAAAGAACTAGTTGATTTTGCAACTGTTTTGTCCTTTGTGATAGCCCCTGTGATTGCCATTTTTAATTTTAGATTAGTTACAGGCAAATTTCTTGAGAAAGTAGATCAGCCATCTGTTTTCTTGAGAATTCTGAGTTTTGCAGGAATTATATTTTTATCTGGTTTTGCATTATTCTTTCTAATAACTAAATTCTATTCTTAATATCTTTAAAAACTAGCGAAACCATTTTTAATTAAGAGCGTTTTACAAATGTGATTAAAATGAAACTTTCCTCTAATATGAAAAAAGTCTTAAATGACCAAATTCTTCTTGAAGCTTCTGCATCTAACAGCTATCTTGCGATGGCATCATGGTGTGAGATTACAGGATATCAAGGGGCTGCAAACTACTTTTACGCCCAATCCGATGAAGAAAGAACTCACATGCTCAAAATTCTTCATTATCTTAATTCCCTTGGAACGCCCGCAACGGTTCCTGCAATCAAAGCGCCCGTAAGTTCATATAAATCACTTGAGGAGTTGATAAAAACAGCACTGAAAAATGAACAATCTGTAACTAAAGCAATTCATCACATGGTGGAAATTGCACAAAAAGAAAAAGATCATTCGACATATGCCTTCTTAGAATGGTTTGTAAATGAACAAGTCCAAGAAGAAACAAAATTTGAAACAATACTGCAAAAATTTGATCTTTTAGGAAGAGATAAACTTGCAATCCATGAAATAGACAAACTTCTTGCATCAGATGCAGCATCTGTTGAATCTGATCCTGCTGCATAGCGTTTCTAAAATAATTAATACTGCATGTTTCAAATCTTTTCATGACAGTTACCGTGACAAAAAAACCTGGAGGAATAACACAACTATTTAACACCGAAACAGGAAGGGTCACCTACAAGTGCAAAGCAGATTCTGCTTTCATGTTAATTGAGGCATTTGGAGGAATTGTCCAGTTTAACCAAAAAGGTGCGATGGCAACTGTTACTGGTCATATAACGTTTCTGGAATCATGTGATGTTCTCAAAAAAGGGCATCCCAACTATCAAGATGCTCTAAGTACGATAATCTCTTCACACAAGGAGTTTGCACAAAATATTTCTGATATGCATCAAAAAGAAATTCAAGAACTTGAAAATAAATTAGTAGATCTTTAAGGTTCTAATTTTTCACACTTGCAGCCTCTTACTAGACATTTTCCATCTCCATCCATATGTATGGAATTATCATGATGATATCCTATTTTCTTATTATTACAATTCATGTTGATTTGTATGATTTTTTGTTAAATTAACTTGTTTTTCTAACCGTAAATCATACAGTGTTCGCATTCACAAAAATCTTGCTCTTTTGTTTTTTTCAGACACTTCTTATGTTGTCCTGCTTGACATTGAACACA
>JAOTSS010000091.1 GCA_029864805.1 Candidatus Nitrosopumilus sp.
TGTAAATTGCTGCATAATCATGGTTTACTGCTGCGTATGCACCTGGTTCATCAAATACCAAGTCAACAATCATTCCTTGTGAGCCACCGAGTAACCATGTTTCAGTTGCTGCGGATTGTACTCTGTTGCCTTGGACAACTCTATCCAAGATTTCTCCAACAATGTGGAAGAAAACTGGTTCGTTACCTTGGTTTTCAACAAAGAGTCTCACGTGTTGATCATTTTCAACAAACAAGAGTTGTGATTGGTATTGCTTGTGTTCAAGTCCATTCCATGGTTGTGCAACAAAGATGTTCTTATTTACATCGCCTTTGACGAGTAAGTTGTGAGCCATGTTTGGAACATAACCGAATTGCATTCCGTTAACAACTGTTGCAGTGTTATGATGTTGGAACATTGCTCCTGCATCATAATTACCGTCCTTTGTTAGGTACAATTGATTGTATTGGAGTTGGAACTCTAATGCATCTGCACTATAGAACTTTCTATCTACTGATACTTTGCCAGCGTTAACTTTTGTCTTCTCTACCATTAATTTCTTGTATCCATCGACAGGATCAACTATTGCAATTCCGTACATGCCGGAAAGAACGTGTTGGTCCATACCAATTAGTTTGACACCAGAACAATGGTATTTGAAGATACCAGCTGCTTCAGCAATATAACAATACTGACTTGTTTCGCCAGGATTGACAGACTCAAAAGCAGATGCAGAAATTTGTGAGGCGTGCATGTCGTTACCGTGTCCAGTAACTTCATCTGCTGGGATTGTAAGAGTCATTTTAACAACGTCACCTTGTGTAACTCTTAGTGTTGGTCCTGGGACTTGTCCACTAAAGGTCATGGCGTTGTAAGTTTTTCCTCCCATGATTGGAAGTTCAACACTCTCACCAGTCAAATTAAACTCTACGACTTTTCGTTTAGAGTTTGACAAAACACCACAATCAGTCTCTGCGAATGCTTCAGGCATTACAAGCTGTAAACCGCCCATTTGATGGATTTGTTCAATTACATCGACATCCATTTTGTTGATATCGAGTGATTGTCCAGCAATCTGGGTTTGTGTGTATGTGCTTCCGAATAAGGTTGCTCCCATTACAGCTACTGCTGCAATTGTAAAGAGCATACTAACACGCTTATTCATTAAGCACGATGACTAGTGATTCCTATATAATAATTCCCATTGGAATGTTGTGAAATTATGAAGTTTTCAGAAAAAGTATGAATAATGGATAGAAACTGACTAAAGTCAGCATGAAATTTAGATTAGATGAGGATTCACTTGGAAAAGTCAAAATCCCATCTGATGCATATTATGGAGCATTTACAGGGAGAGCAATTAAGCAATATCATGTTACTGGAAACAAAAGCCACGGGAATTTGATAAAATCATTTGTAATGATAAAACGCTCAGCAGCAGTAGCAAACATGAAGACCAACGCCATAGATGCAAAGCGAGGAAAAGCCATAGTTTCAGCATGTGACAAAATATTGTCTGGGAAGCATGTAGAGCAATTTGTAGTAGACATGATCAATTCCGGTGCAGGTACTGCATTTAACATGAACTCTAATGAAGTCATTGCAAATGTTGCACTAGAAGTATTACATAAAAAGAAAGGACAGTACGAATTTTTGCATCCAAATGATCATGTGAACATGTCACAGTCAAGTAATGATACATATCCTACTGCAATGCATGTTGCAATTTTGATGAATCTAAAAGAAACAATTCCAGCAATTGACATTTTAATTAAATCATTATCAAAAAAGGCAAAACAATTTTCATCATTTAAGAAAATTGGAAGAACACACCTAATGGATGCATTGCCAGTTACATTGGGAAGTGAATTTGCAGCTTATGCAACATCAATCACTAAAGCTAGAAACGAAATTATTTCATCACAAAAAGAATTACAAAACATTGCATTAGGTGGAACAGCTGTTGGTTCAGGTGCAAACACTCCTAAAGGTTATAGAAAGATCGCAATATCAGAACTTTCAAAAATTTCAAAACTTGCATTAAAACCAGAAAATGACATGCAACATGGTTTGCAAAGTAAATTTGCTGTTGCAAATGCATCAAGTGCGTTAAGAAACTTGGCATTAGAAATTGGAAAGATAGCAAATGACATAAGACTAATGGCATCAGGCCCGATTGCAGGGTTGGCAGAACTTGGAATTCCTGCAGTCCATGCAGGTTCTTCAATTATGCCTGGAAAAGTGAATCCATCTTTAGCTGAATGCATGAACATGGTTTGTTTTAATATAATTGGAAATGATACAGCAGTATCTTATGCAGCACAAAGTGGACAGTTTGAACTAAATGTCATGTTACCTGGAATGCTAAAATGCATGTTAGAGTCAACGGATATGCTGAAAAATTTCTTGCCAATATTTTCTGCAAATCTAGTAGATGGCCTTACTGCAAACAAAGAAAAATTACGTGCAGATATTGAAAACAGTCCGGTAATCGTCACATTACTAACTCCAAAAATTGGATATCTAAAATCTGCAGAGCTTTTCAAAGAATCACTGAAAACAGGAAAAACAATCAGAGAACTTGTTGTTTCAAAGAAACTTATGAGTAACAAAGAGATTGATTCCCTTTTTGGATAGTACATGGCAAAAATTTTCATAGAAGCTTACGGATGTTCTGCAAGCTTTGGTGACTCTGAGATGATTTCAGGGTTGATTCAAAATGGCGGACATACATTAGTAAAAAATTCTGTAGAATCAGATCTCAATATAGTGGTAACATGTTCGGTCAAGGATGCAACTGCAAACAAAATGATTCATAGAATAAAATCATTAAAATCAAAACCACTGATTGTTGCAGGATGCCTTCCAAAAGCTGAACAAACTAGTGTAGAAAAATTTGCTGATAAAGCCAGTCTTTTAGGACCTAACTCACTAGGAAAAACACTTCAGATAATTGATTCAACACTAAATGGAAGAAAGCAAATTGCATTAGAAGATTCAGACTTGTCAAAAGTTGGACTTCCCAAAGTAAGATTAAATCCAACAGTAGGTATTGTAGAGATTGCAAGTGGATGTATGAGTGAATGTACATTTTGTCAAACCAAATTATCAAAGGGAGATCTTTCAAGTTATAGACTTGGAGACATTGTAAGGCAAGTCCAAACAGAAATCAAAGATGGGTGTAAAGAAGTATGGCTAACATCTACAGATAATGGATGTTATGGACTTGACATTGGGACAGATTTACCATCATTAGTAAATACAGTTGTAGAGATTCCAGAGGATTTCATGGTGAGAGTGGGGATGATGAATCCAATGTACATGCCAAGAATCAAAGATAAATTAATTGAATCTTATGATAGTGACAAAGTCTTCAAATTTCTTCACATTCCTGTACAAAGTGGAAGCGATAAAGTTCTCCAGGATATGAAGCGAGGTCATACTGCAGGGACTTTTAGAGAAATAGTAAAAAAAATAAGAGAAAGATTTAGTCAATTTACCATTTCAACAGACATCATAGTTGGATTCCCTTCAGAAACTGAAGAAGATTTTCAGAAAACAATTGCATTACTTGATGAAACAAAACCAGATGTCGTAAATCTATCCAGATACAGTGCCAGGCCAGGTACAGATGCAGCAGAATGGAAACAGTTGGATGCAGTTGAAGTCAAAAGAAGAAGCAAGATAATTTTTGAGCAGATCAGTAAATTGTCAATAGAGTCCAACAAAAAGTGGATCGGGTGGAAAGGTAGAGTGCTATTTGATGAAATGACAGATGAGGGCGTCAAAGGCAGAAACTTTGCTTACAAGCCTGTATCAATAACAGACCAAGTAAACATTGGCGAGTCACATATAGTTGAAATCATAGATGCCTCAGTAAAGAGACTTGTTGGAAAGATCGCAAGCTAATTTTTTTAGATCTAAAATTTGATTAAAAAAACGTAAGAAGGTTTTTTATGTAAATCAGAAGATAAGATTAGAAATGAGTTTTCAGGTAAAAGAACCAATTTTGGTAATAGGCATAGGGGGCGTAGGCTCAAAATTAGCAATTAAAGCAAAAGATTCTCTTAATTCAGATTGTCTACTAATTAGTAATGATCAAAGAGATTTATCTTCAAAAAATCCATCAATTCATGTTTCTACAAATGGAATAATCAATCCATCAATTCAGCTAATCAGAGGCTCAGCTTACAATGTATCAAATGAAATTCAATCAAAGATTGCAGAATATTCCACAGTTATACTAATGAGTAATTTGGCAGGAAAAGTAGGCTCAGCTATTGCCCCTGTTGTGTCTGAAATGTGTAAAGATAAAGGACTTGTTGCATTTGCAATTATGCCTTTCAAATATGAAAAAGATAGAATTTTCAATTCAGGTATATCCCTAAAAAGAATCAGAGAAAACTCAGAATGCACAATAGTGTTAGATAATGATTCGTTGCTTGAAAGTAATCCAGATTTGAGTCCAAGAACATGCTATGATATTGCAAATTCAGCAATCATGCATGTAGTAGAATCACTTGGTTCATCAGAAATATCTAATGAAACAAATATCCTCACAACAAGTAAGAGTGGACAAAATATTGATAACTCACTTAGAGATTCACTAAAAATGCTATACAGCAACGCTCCACCAAATTCAGTTAAACGCTCTATGTTGTATGTGGTTGGAGGTAATAATATCCCAGTAGGAATAATTAATTCAATTACTAATCTTACAAGTGGAATTCTAAATGACAGTAACTCACAGATAGATATGAGTTCAACTTCTGATGAATCTAAAGTTGTAATGTTGTCATCAGTTCAAGGAATGACAAAGTTTGATAACTATGATCCTCTTGGAATGATTCCACAAGAAGATACACTTGATTGGTCTATTCCAGATTGCAGTATTGACTGTAAACTAGAGTTGTATCAATTAGAATAAAATAATATTTAAATTATAAGTTTTTTGAGAGTTTATTCTTTTGAGTCTTTCTTTACTTCTTTAGCTGGTTCTTCTGTCTTTACTTCTTTAGCTGGTTCTTCTGTCTTTACTTCTTTAGCTGGTTCTTCTGTCTTTACTTCTTTAGCTGGTTCTTCTTTCTTT